>CAYMVB010000361.1:0-3909 GCA_964393665.1 uncultured Desulfobacteraceae bacterium
ATGGTGTTTGAATCATCTAGACAAAAAATGGGCTTTTTTTACGCCATTGCGGCATTCGGCCTCTGGGGGCTTGTACCACTATATTATAAATCGATACAACATGTTTTGCCTCTTGAGATCCTTGCACACAGGGTAGCCTGGTCCGCTCCTTTAACCTTAGTTCTTATTTCAATAAGCCGCGACTGGGGGGCACTCAGAAATGCCCTTTCTTCCAGGAGGGTAATCAGGACCCTGGTTCTAAGCTCGATGCTTGTAGCAACAAACTGGTTTATCTTTATTTATGCAATAAATACAAACAGGGTTCTTCAGGCTAGCCTTGGTTATTTTATTAATCCCCTTGTCAATGTTTTATTAGGGATTGTATTGCTCAAAGAAAGGCTTCAAGCCCTTAAGATAGCAGCAGTATTGCTCGCGGCTGCGGGGACGATAAACCTAGCATTAAGCTATGGCAGGCTCCCATGGATATCTCTCGCACTTGCATTTAGTTTTGGATTCTATGGCTATTTGCGAAAAAACGTTCAAATAGAATCAGTCAATGGCCTCTTTATTGAGACAAGCTTACTTTTCCCCCTGGCCTTTTTTTATATTCTTATCCGGGGGCTAAAATGTCAGGGCGCTTTTGGCGCCATTGACTGGCCAACTACTCTATTACTCGTTTCAGCAGGCGCTGTTACAACCTTTCCCCTGGTGTGGTTTACCTGTGCTACAAGAAGGCTTCAATATGCTACAGTTGGAATCATACAATATCTGACACCAACGCTACAATTTTTACTCGCTGTTTTTTATTACAAGGAACCTTTTAGCAGCTCACATAGTATAACCTTCTGCCTTATATGGTCCGGGCTGGGAATCTTCATGGCAGACTCTTTGTTTCAACTGAGAAGACATAACGTTACCTATAAGTAAATTCGCTCTATGGTTGTGTTGTTGTCAGAAATACGGGTGTTGGAATAATAAAGGTGTGAAAGTATCTATAAGTTTAAGGCATTGTCACAGATTATTTGGTTTGACTAACATACTCATGCAATAGCCTGTTTTCTATGTTATTACCCTCCAGTCATGTGTATAGATATTCATTCTTCGGCCTCGAACAAATCCTATAAGTGTTATGCCTACCTGTTTCGATATCCCTATTCCTAAGTCTGTGGGGGCAGATTTTGATATAAGGAACGGGAGATTTGTTTTTGAAACCTTGTTGAGGGTTTGCGATGAAACCCTCCCACTCGTTATTAGTATTCGATCGTCGGTTTGGATATCCTTTAAGATACATTCACCAAAAATCTTGTCTATTGCATTATGCCTGCCGATATCCTCTCTAAAAAGCAATAAATCTTTTTTATCACACAAGGCTGCGCTATGTGTACCGCCAGTACTCATAAAAATCTGGGGGCTGAGATCAAATTTATCCATTAGTGAATAGATTTCATCTTTTTCTATTGTAATGTTAGTCTTGATCGGGGGCTTTTTTTCAATGTTGATATCATTAGGCAAAGAAAGTATCCTATCGGCCTTTGGGGTTATAAGGGTTTTTGGGTATATATTGCTTTTAACCAAATCGTCTTTCCAGGTGATGACCCTTGCGAGGCCTTCTTTAAGGTCAATATATATATCTTTAATGTGGTTCTTTTCTTTTATGAGGCCTTCCGAAAAAAGGTAGCCCGCAGCCAGATATTCCAGGTTTGAAGGTGTGCATATCAGTGTTGTTACTTCATGGGTATTCAAAAATAACGTGAGGGCAAATTCCCGTACAATCGTATCCTGAATTCTATCTGTATTTTTTCCATTAATTTTAAGCACATCAAATTTTTTTATTTTTTCTTTCATGGTATCCCGGCAATTTTTTTATTGCCTTTGCGGCATATTCTATATCTTGAATTGTATTAAAGTACCCCATGCTCAACCGGACTGTTCCTTCAGGAAATGTGCCAAGAGTCTTATGTGCCAGGGGGGCGCAATGCAGGCCTACCCTTACGAAAATGTCAAAATCGCTATCCAGGATGGCCCCCGCATCCGAGGCAGTTGCACCTTCCTCCATCCAGGCCAGATTTACTGAACCGCAACCACCGAATCCATGATCGTTGCCACCTGGCAATATAGAATGGAATGTGATGGATATGGTGGATGTTTGAAGGTCAGCCCTTAAAGGTCCGTAGATTGTAAGTCCGGGCAAACCGCGTAGCTTTTTAAGCAGCTTTGAGGTAAGCAATGCCTCATGATTTCTTATCTTGTTTATGCCCTCTTTTAGGATAAAATCAACCCCAGCCCCGAGACCGGCTATGCCGGGGTTGTTTTGGGTACCACTTTCAAGGGAATCTGGCAAAGACTTTGGCTGCCGTATGCTTTCAGAAATTGTTCCTGTTCCCCCTCGTTTTAGCGGCCTGACATGAAGACCATCTCTTATATACAGGCCTCCCGTGCCCTGGGGCCCTAAAAGGGCTTTATGTCCCGTGAATGCGAGAAAATCTATACCATCAGCATCAACATCAATTGGGTGACAGCCTGCAGTCTGGGCTGCATCCAAAAGTAATGGGATCGTGCCGAGGGCATTTTTTACAGCTTTTATATCTTGCATTGTTCCGCAAACATTTGATGCATGGTTTAGAACCATTAAGGCAGTATTTTTATTGATAAGCTTTTTTAATTGGTCGATATCTAAAAAACCTTTCTTATCACAAGGCGCAATAGTGAGTGTTATGACTGAATTTTCCTCAAGATATGTTAGTGGGCGCACGACCGAATTATGCTCCATTGATGAGATAATCACATGGTCACCCTTATTTAGAAAACCATAGATTACCGTATTTAAAGACTCCGTAGCATTCATGGTAAAAACTATACGCCCAGGGTCTTGTATATTAAAAAGCCTTGCGAGGCTTTCCCTGGTTTTTTGCACGATGGCTGATGCCTCCATTGACAATTTGTGCCCTGACCTGCCAGGGTTAGCCCCTATGTTTTCTAAAAAGTGAGTTACAGATTCCGTAACCTGTGGCGGCTTGGGAAAAGATGTTGCGGCATTGTCTAGATATATAAATTTTTTCATCGACTCAGTACTATCTAAAAGCTTGGAAAATCATGGATATATATTTCGTCTTATACTATATTGCGTACCTTTGCAGCAAGGACGGGATCGCGAGGCCCGCTCTTCATAACCTGGCCGGGCAGGGTATAACCTAAAGTTTTTTCAAGTAATTGTGCGGCCTTTATGATTGATTCAAGGTTGATACCGGTTCTTATCCCCATGTCCTCCAGCATATATACCACATCTTCAGTAGGTAAATTTCCTGCTGCTTGCGGTACATAAGGGCATCCTCCTATTCCCCCCAATGAAGTGTCAAAGGAATTTGCCCCGACCTTAACTGCAGCTAAGAGATTAGCCATGGCGGTTCCCCTGTTGTTGTGAAAATGCAGGATAAGATTAGTGTCTGGAAATGTGTCTTGGAATTGCGCAACCATCTTCTCTACCCTATGAGGCGTTGCCATTCCAGTTGTGTCAGCGAGAATGATGGAGGTTGCACCCCTTGAAATATAGGCCTTCACCAGACTATAGACATCTTTTTGGGGAACATCTCCCTGGTATGGACAGCCGAATGAGACGGACACGGCTCCAGTAACAGGGGTGTTATGTGCCCGTGCAAGCTCGAAAATGGCATCCAGATCTGCAATGGATTCATTGACGCTGCGACGAACATTTTCCTGATTATGTCCCTCAGTGGCGGATATAACTACCACGAGACGGTCTATATGAGCCTTAATGGCATCCCTTGCGCCCCTCAAATTTGGCACAAGGGCCGCATACGTTATTGATTGACGGGGCAACTTGGCTACAAGTTCTGCGGCATCTTTGAATTGACGAATGGCTGACGGGCTTACAAATGAGGTTGCCTCGATTTCTCTTACCTGTGCATCCAG
>CAYMVB010000362.1:0-15795 GCA_964393665.1 uncultured Desulfobacteraceae bacterium
AAACAACAAAAAAGGTTAAACAAAGAAGCCGGCGATATTATTAGTCACTATCAACCTATAAAACATTATAAGCTTGAAGGTATGGCAAATATCAGAAAGCATTTGTAAAAAATTCCATCCAGAATCATTAGGGAAGGGATTTTCATGAAATTTAGCTTCAATTTCTTAATCTGTAAAGGGCAATAGCTTGATAGTGTAACGTTTTGTGTTTTCTTGACTCTGATTCTCTCAATTTATTCCCTGTAAGGGTTTTGCATTGTTGAACAATCTTAATTCAAATGTTGCTGATGGTAAAATTTACCGGCAAATTGCTCAATATTTATGAAGAAGAAATAGGCCTGTTTCTATGGTCAGCCCTTGCCTTTTTTCTTATACGTAGCTCCGACGTTCTTTTTAACAATTTTGCAGAAACAGCTTTCCTTAAAAGGTATGGTGTTGAGTACCTACCCATAGTTTATATGGTGAACTCCATATCTACCTTCTTTACCATGGGTTTTTTGACCGGATTCATGAAAAAGATGCCGGGAAGCTCGCTGCTGGCCTATATGCTCCTGATTTTTGGCAGCGTCGTTGCAGGGCTCAGATTTTTAATACCTCTTGGATTTGATCTCCTTTACCCTGTGTTGTTTGTGTTGAAGTCACAATTTGAGGTTCTGTTTGCGCTTGTCTTTTGGAACCTCGCAAATGAACTTTTTAACACAAGGCAATCTAAACGAATCTTTCCGCTTATTACTGGAGGCGGGGTTCTCGGTGCCATACTTGGTAGTTTCGGAACCCCCTTTTTAGCCAGGGCAATAACCCTTGACAATCTCCTGCTGGTATATCTTGCTTTAGAAGTGTTGGGGGCGATGACGGTTAAAAAGTTGGGTAAGCTTTATCCAACCACCCTTATTGATGAAAAAGAAGCCAAAAAAAAAGGGCGTCGATCATCACTCATAGAGGAATTCAGGAAGGTTTTACCCCTTATCAAAGAGTCTAAGCTGCTAAAAATAATGATCATGATCACCTTAATGCCCAATATTGTCATTCCTATCATGAATTACCAGTTCAATTTTGCCATTGACCAGGCCTTTGCAACAGAGGGGAAAATGCTCGAATTTTTTGGCTATTTCCGTGGCGTATTGAATATAGTGAGCCTGATTATACTTTTATTTGTAGGAAGGATTTACAAACGCCTGGGTCTACCGGTGGCGCTCATGTTTCATCCATTCAATTATATGGTGGCATTCATGGCCTTTTTGCTACGCTTCGATATTTTCTCTGCAATGTACGCCAGGATATCTATAAATGTACTCAGGACAACAATCAATAATCCTGCCAGGGCGGTGCTGATGGGCTTGTTTCCGAAACACTATAGAGCTCTGATTATGCCCTTTCTAAGGGGAACTGTAGTGAGGGTCGGGGTGCTTGCTGGTTCCGGTTTGATAATGGTATCTGAAGGGCTCATTCATCCAAGATATCTCTCTGTTGCGGGCGCCTTATTTACAGGATTGTGGATTGTCGCAACTATTCAACTCAAGAAAGGTTATCCAAGAATACTCTCCGACTTAATCGCAAAAGACATGATAGATTTGAAGTCTATGGAAGAAAAGGATGCGGGCAAAATCTTCTTGGACAAGAATGCGCAACTTGTCTTAATCAAAGATTTTCTATCAGCCAGTGGAGATACATCTCTTTGGTATGCCCAGTTGCTGAAATCCCTTTCCGTGAAAAACCTGGATGAGCTTATCCTTGAGGCCCTTAAAAATCAGGATGATAAAACAAGGTCAATGCTCATACCCCTTCTCTCACCGGATATAGGTGAAAGGGCTATTACTGTACTCTCTGAACTGGTTGACCCGGAAAAATCTGATCTCACGGTGTCCATTATAAATACAATAAATACATTTCCCTCCGACATCTGTGTAAAATTTAACCAGAAAATCTATGAGTCAATTAAGTCTCCAGATGTAAAGGCCTACGCTGTAATAGGCCTGTTTGGTCAAGATCCTCAAAAATACGGAAAGGTAATTGATTCATGGTTAGGATCAGAACATATAACAGAAAGAAAGGCAGGTGTTATTGCTGCAGGTGGGTCGGGAGATAAATCTTATATTTCGAGATTAAAGGGTTTATTAACTGAAGAAAGAAATGTGTCAATACTGCCTTTTATATTTGAAGGGCTTCGCTGCCTGGGGGCTGAAGATTTAAACAAATTGGCCCTCACGTATTTTTCTCACCCTAAGGAATCAGTGCGTTCAGCGGCACTGGAAGTATTTGAGATAACTGATGATGAAACCCTGAGGGAGACAATCAGATTAATGGGGGATTCCTCGGAAAAGATAAATAAATTGGCAAAGATAAAGATTGAGACATCTTCCTATTATAATCCCGTGGTCCTTATTGAAAGGCTTACTGCACCACAACGGAGCATCAGGGAAGGCATATTTTACCTATTCGATTCATTAGATATAAAAAATCTGGATATTATTAAATTCACAAACTCTCAAATCAGAGATGCCTATGCTTACTTAGTAGAGAAGGAGGCCCTGCAAAAACTTACCAATGGATATAAAACGGAATTACTCATAGATCATTTAGATCAGGAAAGGTTATTAAAGATTGAAAACCTACTCAGAGTGCTTGCTGTTCAGGATAAGTCCGGAACCATGAGAATTGTATGGAGAGGCATATTCTCAATGGACAAAAACCAACGGGCCAATAGCTATGAGGCGCTGGATGACCTTTTAGATAAATCATTGTCTAAGATAATGATGCCCCTGCTTGAACTTTCCTCCCCTTCTGAGGCTATTGCAATAGGCAGAAAAAAATTTAAGCTACCTGATTTTGACCATGATGAGGCTGCCATCTTTCGCTACTTTCTGTCTAAAGAAGACTGGTTGACAGTGGTTCTTGCATTGCATATGGCCCGCGGGAAAAACGCAGTGCTGGCGGATAAAGGGCTAATCAAAGAGCTTACCGAATCAAAAAATGCGCATGTTCGCCAAATAGCCCAAGTACTATTAAATAAACAGCCCATTAATTCTGTAGATAAGGAGAATAACATGGATTCGGGAATCACTATTTCGGATAAGATACTCCACCTGAAGGGTGTAGAAATATTCAAGGATCTGTCTGTCAGGGAATTGGCTGCCATTGCGTCAGTCACAGAGGAAATAGTCTTGCCTGAAAAAGAAATTGTCATACGGGAGGGTGAGTACGGGGAAACTATGTACCTTATTATTACAGGAGATGTATCCGTTATTAAAGACTTAGGTGGGGCTCATGAAATTGAGCTTGACCGAATTGGACCAGGCGACTATTTTGGGGAAATGGCCCTCTTTGAGGATGTCGTTAGGTCAGCTTCTATCCGCACTGAGAGAGAGACCCGTCTCCTCGTATTGAATAAGCTTGAATTCAAAGAGATTGTGAGGGAATACCCTAAAATTTCCATGAATATTTGCAGGATACTGAGTGGACGAATCCGTAGGCTCCATAAAAAAATCTTAATTTAAAGATATTGACTAGAACGGATGTAAAATGTTAGCCTAGCTTCCCGTCCTGACATTAAAAAATAGAGACTAAAACGTGCAAAAATTTCAGGGACACAATGCAGGCTATGAATCAGGTATTTTGACTGAGATTGAGATGCCGAAACTATTGTCTGCGTAACCGGTTTACATCGAAGTACTATTAACCGATATTTGATCTCTTTTAGACTCTCATTCCCCGCGGCTTGGCGCGATGGAATGAATTTTTATCTTTAAAGATACCCCCGGCTTGCCGCGGGGAGATTCATTTGCCGCAATAGAAATCTATGCAAAATATTGCCAATAACAATACGTAGAGAAAATCAGATGTTCCGGTCAAAACCCTCATGTAAATAAGGCAGAATTTAGTATAAGAGATATCATATAAAAAAGCAGGGAAATTAAATTTTGTTGTCAAATTGGTTTCAATAAAGTAAAGGCTCAACACCTTAATGGAAAGATGCCATGAGAGCAGCCTTCTTAATGGATAATATAAAATCTATTCATCCAGAAACTGAGACCACCAGTTACATGATGTATGAATGTAACCAAAGAGGGCATACAGTCTATTTTCTTGAGCCCCATGATATCTACATCCGTGGTCATGAAGTAGTGGCACGGATGAGAAACGTTACGGTACCGCCTAATCTTTCTATGAAAAAATACTGGCAGTTATTGATAGGATGCCTGAAAAAAGAAGAGCTTATTTTCGAAAAAGTTACACAGCTTGACGTACTTTTTTTGAGAAAGGATCCCCCCTTAAGCTATCAAACTATGCAGTTTCTTGAACCGGTTAATTCTAAGGTTTTCATGATAAACGGTATTACCGGTCAAATTATAGGCAACAGCAAATTGTATACCCTTAACTTTCCTGATATTATACCAGAGACCCACGTTTCCAGAGATCCTGAGCGAATTAAAAAGATTATCGATGATTTTGGCGGTGCTATGGTAATAAAACCGTTACGGAGGTACGGGGGACAAGGTGTGATTAAGGTCAGTAATCGTGATCGTGAAAATCTCTTTTCACTGATTAATTATTATACAAACGCCTATAAACCTTACCCAGAGCGTGAGCCTATTATGATTCAGGAATATCTTGATGCTGTGAAAAAAGAGGGCGACATAAGGGTTCTCATGTTGGATGGTGAAATAATTGGTTCCATGAGAAGGATTCCCAGGGAAGGGGATTTTAGAACAAATATACATGCCGGAGGGGCGGCATATAAACATGAGATAACAGACAAAGAAAGAAAAATATGCTCAGTCATCCGTGAAAAATTGATTACTGACGGTTTATTTTTTGTGGGCATTGACATAATTGGAGAAAAGCTTGTTGAAATAAACTGTGTCAGCCCTGGCGGAATTCCAAGGATAAACCGATTCAGCAAGGTAAAACTTGAGTCCAAGGTAATTGATTTTGTTGAGCAAAAGGTTAAGGAAAGGATGACATACCGTGAGTAAAATCAGGTAAAACATGACTCACATCAAAAAAACCACAGGTATATAGCTAAAACCAGGGGCAGTAGTGATGTCTTTTATCAGCACCAAGGAGGGGGGAAATTAAAACATTTATTAAGAATGCACTGTATATCATATCTACAATTTCACTCATAACCCTTGCTGTAAATTTTTGCAGTAAGAATGAGCAAGTCCGTATGCTTAGAATAGGCCTGCCGGAAGAACCCAAGACGCTCAATATCTGGCTCGCCAGCGACGCAAACTCCCACAAGGTTCTGTCCCAGATGTATCAACCATTATTTGTCCTTAACCCTGATTCACTAAAGCTAACCCCGTGGCTGGCAGAGGCAGAGCCGGTTTTTGATGAAAAAACCCTTTCCTATACCGTAAGGATTAAGGAGGCAAAATGGTCTGATGGCTCAGAGCTAACCTCAGAAGATGTAGCCTTTACCGGTAATCTCATTAAAGAATTCAAGGTCCCCAGGTATATATCAAGGTGGGATTTTATCGAGAGAATTGATACACCGGACAAACGGACAGTATGCTTTTACCTAAATGAACCTAAGGCTATTTTTTTAAGCAGGACGTTGGTCACATCTATTGTTCCAAAAAGCGAGTGGTCTCATGTAGTCAAGTCTGCAAGGGAATCTGAAAAACCGCTCATAACCTTGCTCAATCACAAAGTTGAAAATCCATTAAGTAGCGGTCCCTTTGTGTTTAAGGAGTGGAAACAGGGGGCATACGTATTTCTCCAGAAAAATAAATTTTTCTTTGCTGCCGGCAAAAATATTGATGAATTTTCAATAGGACCGAACATTGATGGGATAATATTCAAGATATTTGGAACCTCCGATACGGCTATTCTCTCCCTAAAAAAGGGCAGCATTGATATGTTTTGGTGGAATGTTCAGCCAGGTTATCTTGAGGATTTAAAAAAGCATGATCATATAAAGATATTTTCCAGTGAAAAAAACGGGCTTTATTATATGGGCTTCAATGTAAGAAAGCAACCATTCGATGACGTTAACCTCAGGCATGCCATTGCTATGTTAATAGACAAAGACTTTATTATCTCCAGAATACTGCAGGGATATGGCGTAAAAATGAATTCTGTTGTACCTCCGGGAAATCGGCTCTGGTACTATCCAGATGTACCAAAATACGCTGATGGAGCTGATAGGGAGGAACGTATAAAAAAGGCCTATGAAATATTGAGCAATGCTGGCTATACTTGGGAAATACCACCCGTTGATAAAGACGGTAATGTGGCAAGGGGAAAAGGGATATATCTCCCAAACGGACAACTCATGGAAAAATTTACCATTTTAACGCCTCCTGCTGATTATGATCCGCTCAGGGCATTAAGTGGCACAATAATTCAGGAGTGGCTGGGACTGGCTGGAATTCCCGTTACCGCAAAGCCGATGGCCTTTGGTTCCCTTATCCAACAGGTCAAGGGAAGACGCCAATTTGATACCTTTATACTGGGTTATGGAAACCTGGATTTAGACCCGGATTGGATCAGGAATTTTTTTCATTCCGAAAACGACAAGCCAATGGGATGGAACATGAGTGGGTATAGAAATCCGGAATTCGATAGTATCGCTGAGGAATCTTCCAGAACAATAGACAATGAAAAACGAAGAACATTAATCTGGGAAATGCAACAAATTATTTTGCGTGATGTTCCATATATTCCACTGTATAATCCAAAACTAAACGAGGCTGTCAGGACTGATAAATTTGAGGGGTGGGTTGAGACTTTAGGCGGCATAGGAAATGTCTGGTCATTATGTACCGTAACACCAAAATAGCTTGTTATGTATTATCAACAAGGAGTTATTGCAAGGCTTTTAGCCGGAGAGAGAAAAGCATAACATTACTATGGAATTGATCAGCTACATTTATCATAGGCTTATTGAAATTGTTATTATTTTTTTTGTTATACTTACAATTTTATTTTTTCTCTTTCATCTTGCGCCTGGAGATCCTGTATCCAGGATGGTCGATCCCAATTTAACACCGGAGGATGCGCAATTAATAATTAATGAGCTGGGGCTGGATCAACCACTTTGGATGCAATACCTGTATTATCTAAAAAATTTCTTAACAGGCCACTTTGGAAATTCCTTTCATTACGGTCAACCAGTAATAGATATAATCGGAAACCGTCTGCCCAACACTATCTTGCTGTTTACTACCGCTATTATTTTTTCCGCCATGGTTGGCATATTCCTGGGAAAGATAGCATCGTGGCATAAGGGCAAAAAACTGGATACCGTAATGACCCTCGGGGCGTTAATCACGCATACCGTTTTTCTACCATGGCTGGCCCTGATCATGATCTGGATATTCGCCTACAGACTGGGGTGGTTTCCAATCACAGGCATGATTTCTGAAGAGGTATGGCTTAACCCCAATGCTGGTGTATTATGGAAGATAATCGACATTCTTCACCATATGGCCTTACCCCTTGTCACATTATTCCTCATCCACTTTGGAAGTTATCTTCTTATCATGAGAAGCAGCATGCTCGATACGCTGAAAGAAGATTACATACTTACAGCGAGGGCAAAGGGCCTTCAAGAAAAGGTGATCAGGGATCATCATGCTGCTCCAAACGCTGCCCTTCCTGTTGTGACAAGCGTAGGACTAAGCCTTGCCTTTTCCATTAATGGTGGCGCTCTTACGGAAACAGTGTTTACCTGGCCAGGTATAGGCAGAGAGCTTGTGTTTGCAGTAAGTCACAACGATTATCCCCTGGCCCTGGCATCATTCCTCCTTATAGCTATTGTTGTACTTCTTTCAAACCTGGTGGTAGATATTCTTTATGCCTACCTTGATCCGAGAATTAGATACTGACGGAAAAACAGATGAATGCAGCTCAATTATTTACTGATAATAAAAAGATTTTAAAAAGGCATCACTGGGTTAGCCGTTTTCTTGAAGGCTGGTCCATATACAGGAAAAACCTCCTCGGTAAAATAGGGCTTGTACTGTTGATTTTTTTTGCATTGATGGCCCTGTCCAGCTTTATCCCACCAAAAATTGACCCCATGTATGAACCTATGGCAGGAGTTGATCCTGAAATTTCGCAGGCCACCCCTCCAAGCATGAGACACTGGCTGGGAACTGACTTTATTGGAAGAGATCTGTTCAGTCAGCTTTTAGTTGGCGCCAGGATAGCATTTTTGGTGGGAATTTCAGCAGCATTTATGAGCGTATTTCTTGGAACTGCTATTGGCATGATAGCTGGGTACACAGGTAAATTTACAGACACTCTTCTTATGCGGCTGGCAGATATTATTATGGTCATGCCATCACTTTTAGTTTTACTCATGCTTTCCGCGCTTTTCAGCAAGCTCAGTATCTGGTTTATTGTATTGTTTATCGCCCTGTTTCGCTGGCCCGGTGTATCTCGTGTTATCAGGTCCCAGACCCTTTCCCTGAGACATAGACCCTTTATAGAGGCTGCAAGGGTTGCGGGTGCATCTCATCTTAGAATAATATTCAGGCATATAATGCCCAATGTGCTGCCCCTTTCTTTTCTGTATATGACCTTTCAGGTAACCTCTGCAATCATTATTGAGGCTGCCTTGGCTTTTTTAGGATTTGGTGACCCGAGTACCGTGAGTTGGGGAATGATGCTCCAATGGGTATGGAAAACAGGTCACATGTTTAAGGCTCCTTACTGGTTATTACCCCCTGGTATTTGCATATCATTGATTACCTTGTCTTTTTATATGTTAGGGCGTGCCATGGATGAAGTTCTTGATCCGAGACTAAGGAAAGAGGGGGAGAACTATTAAAATGAGCTTAATGGAGGTAGAAAACCTGGACATAGTTTACCATACGCAAGGAGGAACTCTTAGAGCAGTTGAGGGGGTTTCTTTTTCACTCGAAAGGGGTAGATCTTTAGGCTTTGTAGGTGAATCCGGCTGCGGAAAAACCACACTCGGAATGGCCCTCATGAGATTATTGCCGCCAAATGGCTCTATTCGTCGTGGTAAAATAATCTTTGAAGGGGAGGATATACTTAAAAAATCCCAAGATGAGATGAGAGCGGTTAGATGGCAAAAAATTTCCATGATCTTTCAGGCGGCAATGAATGCACTAAACCCTGTTCAGCGGGTCGGCAATCAAATTGTAGAAGCAATTATAACGCACAACCCTTCTTTAAAAAAGGATAATGCCTTTAAGATGGTGGAAGATCTTTTTACAGTAGTTGACATCCCCAGGGATCGCATAAAAGATTACCCGCATCAATACAGCGGAGGAATGAAACAAAGGGCTATTATCGCGATGGCCCTCGCCTGCAAGCCTAAATTAATCATAGCTGATGAACCTACAACAGCACTTGATGTGATTGTTCAAGACCAGATTCTAGAGGAAATCAAGGGTCTTCAAGAAGAATTTCAGATAAGTATTATTTTTATATCTCATGATATAAGCGTTGTTGCAGATGTATCCCATGATATAGGGATAATGTATGCCGGAAAGCTGGTTGAATACGGTCGGAGGGAAGAGGTTTTTGAAACCCCAAGGCATCCCTACACAAAGGCTCTTCTCTCATCTTATCCTACGTTAACCGGAGAAAAAAATCGCCTTATACCTATTCCAGGTGAGACCCCTAATCTTATAAATCCGCCGGCTGGGTGTCGTTTTTTTGATCGTTGCCCTGTCGCTATAAGCTCATGCAAGATCAACCCGCCAAAATGGGTATCAATAAGCCCAACCCATAAGGTTCTCTGTTATCAGTGCGGAAGGGAATGTGATGTATGATGCTATCATGAGGTATTAATACAATTAAGGGTAATTATGGTGAAAGACAAAGAGGCCATACTCAAACTAAACTCTATCGTTAAGAAATATAAAACCAGGGGCTCTTTTTTCGGGGGGAAAAGCAAGGATGTAATTGCCCTCAACAGCATATCATTAAAGATATGTAAGGGGGAAATATTCGGCCTTGTTGGTGAGAGTGGAAGTGGGAAGACCACAGTGGGACGTCTTATTGTAAAACTGGAAAAACCGGAAAAAGGGGAGATTTATTTAGATGGCCAGGAGATATTATCTTTGAGAGGCAGGGAGAAGCTCAAGGAATTTCCAAGGAAAGTTCAAATGATTTTTCAGGACCCATATCAATCTCTTAACCCCCAGCTTTCAGTTTTTGATACCGTATCAGAGCCTTTAATCATTCATAAAATAGGTAATGATTATACAAGAGAAAAAATTGTCTTGGAGGCTATAACATCCGTAGGTCTTTCTCCACCTCAAGACTATATAAGTAGATATCCCCATCAGTTGAGCGGGGGACAGAGGCAAAGGGTTGCCATAGCCCGCGCCATGATTTTAAATCCTGAGATGGTTGTGGCAGACGAGCCAACCTCCATGCTTGACGCATCTATTTCCGCTCAAATCTTTAACATTCTCCTCGAAATGAGGGAAAAATCGAATAGTACATTTCTATTTATAACCCATAGTCTTGCTGCTGCACGCTACCTTTGCGATCGCATCGCAGTAATATACAAGGGCAACCTTATGGAGATAGGGCCGGCAGAGGAAATTCTTCATAACCCCAAACACCCTTACACACAGTCCCTTATAGACGCTCTTCCAAAGTTAAATATCTCCAGCAATAAAAAACGTTTTAACAGCCTTCTTAGGACAGAACGTTTTGTCGAAGAAAACATAGGGTGTCCCTTTTTTAGCAGATGTAATGTTTCCAATGAGAAAAAATGTGCAAAAAATAAACCTCCCATGAAGGAATTAGGAAAATCTCATTCAGCGGCGTGCTTCTATTCTTAATGAAAAGCAATATTTGCAATAGGTAGTTCTCAGTTCTCAGAGTGCGGGAATAAAAGATTTATAGACATAGTTCTAAAAATAATCATTAAACTTGTGTGTCCTGAAGGCTTTGCTTTAGGCTGAACCAACGTCAATAGTTAGGCATAAATACTTGGCCATAATGTTTACTACTATATTACGGTGATCACATGAAACTCCCTTTTGTCATATCTATACCACACTGTTCGAGCATGGTTCCTGATGAAATAAGGCAATATATGGTACTCAACGATTTAGAGATAGAGGAATCCGTAGATATCTGCTCAAAGGAAATTTTTCAATTCCTTCCTGCCGAGGTTATTCTTTGTGCTCAATGGAGTCGCCTAACCGTAGACCTGAACAGAGATCCCAGACGGCGAGATAAAAAAGGTGTAATCGCCCAGGTGGATTACTATGGGCGAACCATCTATAACTCAGGTTTTATTGTGGATGAAAAGGAGATAGAGCGAAGACTCGAAAAATATTACCGGCCTTTTCATAAAAGATTACAAGAGGCCTTTATGCACCATACTATGAAGGCCTTATTTGACTGCCATTCTCTGAACGGAGTAGGCCCTGCAGAGGCTCCGGACGCTGGGGGAAGAAGGAAAGATATTATCTTGAGCAACAACGGAGATAAAAACGGAAACCCTGACGGAAATCGTGGTAGCATTACCTGCCCGCCAGAATACATGCATATGATGAAAAAGGCCTTTGAAGCAGAAGGCTTTTCTGTTTCAATTAATGATCCTTATGCTGGCGGTTTTATTATGAAAAATTATGGCAATACATTTCCCCTTAATGGAAAAATAAGCGTTCAGATAGAAATTAATCATGATCTCTGTTTAGCTCCATCCTCTAAATATCCTTCGGCTGAAAGGGTTGATAATGTTAAAAATCGGGTATTGCAGGTCTTTTTAAAAATTGCAGCTAAACTTAACCTTGCATCTGATGGAAATACCCGGCAAGCAGTATGAATATTTTAAGGGAAAGAGAGCATCTATATCATTTTAGAGCCTTAGTGACTTTGCGGCTTTTTGCTAAAAAATACTTCCAAGATTTATACCTTTAAAATTTAAAGATGGTGATACGAGATGAGATTCATTTAAGCAATGAGATGTTCATTATTGAAGGAGGCAATTCTATGGAACATCCTATAAACAGACTAAAATTTTGCATGCTTCTTTTACTGGCGGTATCTTCTATAATAATTATTTTTCCATGTCACTCTACCCGTGCCCTTGAAAAAATAATCCACAATTCCATAGGTATGGAGTTTGTACTGATCCCCGCAGGCAAATACCTGATGGGGAGCCCTTCCTACGAACCATACAGGAGTGAAACCGAGGTGCAGCATGAGGTAACAATCAGTTCACCCTTTTATATGCAATCAACAGAGGTAACATTAAAACAATGGAGAACCATTATGGGAGAGAGGGTTTTTGGAAAAATTAAGGGGCCGGATAATTTGCCGGTTGCGAAGGTCTCCTGGTATGATTGCATAGAATTCTTAAAAGAATTAAATGCCCTTGGGCAATGGTCTTATCGACTCCCCACTGAGGCGGAATGGGAATACGCCTGCCTGGCAGGGTCAATTGCTGCTTATTCATGGGGTGATGGTATTGATTGCAGCATGGCCATGTACAGTAACAATACAGTCAAATCAAGACAATGCATAGATTATGTCAAATCAAAGGGATTGCCTGTTAATGGACCAGCCCCTGTAAAAAGTTACAATCCCAATGACTGGGGGCTTTATGACATGCACGGCAATGTATGGGAATGGTGCTGGGACTGGTTTGGTGAATACGGAACAAAACATCAAGTTGACCCTGCTGGACCTGAGTCTGGTACACATAAGATTCGGAGAGGTGGAAGCTGGTTTGGCGATATGCATCTATGCAGATCTGCAAATCGCAACTATGGTCACCCTGCCAGCCGCTATAGAACCACTGGTTTTAGGGTTGTTTTAAAAGATCTTTATAATTTGTTGTCCATAGAGGAAGGCAGATAACGAGACATAGTAATTACAAAAGGGTCTGAAAAAAATCCTGAGGGTGGCCATGTGAAAAATCTTTTGTGGAAATTAGCCTGCAAGCATTTTTTTTATGGTCTTCACCAGATCGTCCCGTCCCCTTTCCTTCAAAGGCTCAAGCATCTCCTGGTAAAATGATGCACGGTGTCTAATCACTATGTTAAAGTTTGATAAAAGCTCAGGCGTTACATCATCCTCTATAAAGGCCCTTGTTTTATTAAGGGCGCCAATTGCCACAAGCCCGGTCATGGTTCTTACACATTTTTCACATTTCCCACAATTCAACCGGTCCTCAACGTTTGCCAGGCATACCCGAAGATTTTGAAAGGCCGCATCCCAATTAGCTATCAGCCTGAGCTTATCCAGTCTTGATAATTCGAGATCCCGAAGTTTAATTTTCAATTCATAGCTTGAATATTCCGGATCAAGAAGTGGGTGAGAGCCGCATGGTACCAGATTGGATATATCATATGATGACGCTACAAAAACCAGATTAAGTCTTGCGGCAAAGGCATGGGCAACAGAGGCCAAAACAGCGCCGAAAAATTTTTTGAGCCATAAATTCCTTTCATCGCATAGATGCCTGATATTGGTATAAACCGGTATGAGCCGAACATTCGCATCTTTTGCTACAACGGACATGGCAGCCTTTGCCCTGTCAAATACATGATATTTCATGCCCCTTTCGACAACACCGCCTATATCAAATCCATGTATAATAAGGCAATCCTTAATTGAGCCAGGGTGATCTTTAGGATAATGTAACATATTAGTTCTCAGCGCGGCCAAAGAATCTATTCCCCCGGATAAAAACATGCCTGCAACCCTCTGTTTTTGTCCGTACCTGGCAATCCGGTTTGTTTTCGCCTCAATTTTTAACGGCTTGTATACGCCTCCCGACCATTCCCTTAGTACAGCCATAACAGCATAAAGCCCCTCCTGTAACATGGGGTCTGTCTCAGCATCTAAAAAAATCCTCTTTTCTCCGAAATGTAAGGCAGGGACAAGACAACCAACTATGAAGGCATCAGGATTGCAGGAGATATCCCCGGAAAATTCCTTTTCCGTTTCTATAAAAATCTCCTGCGAGGGTCTATCAATATCCTCCCACTGAACAGTGGCGGCAATTCGGGTAGTTTTCTCTCCATTTTGTAGTCTTAAATTCAATATTTTCATTTGGTCGTATATATAAATTCACAGAAGGTTAAGAAATTGATTATAAGGCTTGATCTTTTTTGTAGGTTTCAACTGTATATTCCACAATCTTTCCCGCAATGTCTATCCCTGTAGCAGCCTCCAATCCTTTGAATCCAGGGGAATAATTTACTTCTACTACATAAGCTTTACCGTTTTTGTCTACTATTAAATCCACTCCTCCAATATCAAGCCCAACTTCAGATACTGCGTTTAAGGAAATCCCTTCGAGTTCAGGGGATAAGTCTTTTGGGAAACTTTCACCGGTCAAATGAAAGTTTGCCCTGAAATCTCCCTCCCTTGGCTTCAATTCCATTGCCCCTGAAATTTCTTCTCCTATAACCAGGACCCTTATATCCCTGCGCCCGGAAGGAGGGATAAACATCTGTATCAGCAATCCTGAACGCCTGTCCAAATAGTCTTCTACGATTACGTCACTGCTTTTGATAGAATCAAGCAAAATGACTCCCGTTCCCTGCCGTGAGCTCACTTGTTTTGCAACCACCGGAAATCCTCCTAACCTGTCTACTGCCTTCCAAAAGCCATCTTTAGAATTGACAAACAATGTGTCAGGAACACTGATTCCTGCCGAAGCCAACACCTGCAAGGTGAAAAACTTATTCTTACTTATACGGATGGAATCCAGGCTATTCACTACCGGTATATCTAATAGGCTAAGCTGATGGATCAGGGCAAGGCAGGATTCACCTATGGTGGCGCCCTGGCGCGGCAATATGATGTCCGGGCATTCATTTCCAGGCATGCCTAAAAAAGAAAGTTTTCCTCCCATAAGATCAGGCCAGGCTCTATATGGATGCACTAATGTAATTTTATGGCCCCGTTTTCGTGCAGCCTCTGCCAAACGCAAATTAGGATGGTATTCAGGGCCTCTGACTGTAATTATGCCAATAGTAATTCCCATAACAGTTCATCATATTTATTGACCGGATATGTCATCAATCATCCACTCGGGTACCCAGACACCTATTTCCTTACCTACGCGATCGCTATAAAATTGCGCAACCTTTTTTGTTCTGTTTCGGAGGGCCATTTTTTTAGTGGCTATATTATCTTCAGCAATGATTGAAAAAAGTTTCCTGTCCCCGATTCTTTTTGTAAGCCCTTCCAATAGTTTTGTACCAATGCCCATACCACGATATTCCGGGCGAACTGATGTATATCCCCGTTCCAAATAATTTCTAAGGTTAATCCCTGACTGATTACTCACTGCATCTATATACTCAGGTCTGGGCTGTTTTAAACTGGAGTTTGCAACAAGAGACCCCCTTTCAGTAACATACCCAATCAAAAAGGCGTTTTTCAGGTTGTGCCTGACCCACGTTGTTCCTACTGAGCCACCGGCCTCAACCATTTTACATATTTTTTCCAGATATCCGTGTGGCAACTCTTGAGGCTTAACAAAATGGTATTCCATGCTGCTACCCAATGTGTATATTTTTCTATCTTCACTTACCCTCCATTGTGCTAGCTTTTTAACGCCATATTTCTTTACGTAAAGAAGCATGTAAGCAGGATCACTCAACCAGTGCCAAAAAGGCTTTCCCGGTAATTCCGAAACGTTGGCGTATGACGGTCCCAATGGTTTTACCCGGTCATCAGGGTATAAATGGTTCGATTTTGATGACCAAGACTGGGTCCATGAATGCGCAACGGCAGGATTATCTGCTACGTAATGGATTAGCTCCTCATCGCTTACGTTCTCCGGGATGATAACATTATTCCATATTCCGGCGTTTGAAGCATTCCATAATA
>CAYMVB010000363.1:0-18032 GCA_964393665.1 uncultured Desulfobacteraceae bacterium
ATTGCGGATCCGGTATCTGGAGAAAAACGAAAAAATATGGACCTGGCAAAACAATCAATTGACATTATAAGTATGCTGAAAGATAAAACTAAGGGTAACATCTCTGAAGACGAGGAAAAGCTTATAGAACAGATGCTCTTTGATCTGCGTATGCGTTTTGTTGAAGCAAATAAATAGTATAATGTATTTAACCAGGGAATATACAGATGATGGATTAAGCATCTCCGGACGGGATTCGATCGAAATTTTGGCCCCGGCAAAGTTAAATCTATATTTACATATCGTCGGCCCAAGGCCAGATGGTTACCACGAACTACTGTCTGTTTTCACACCTGTATCCCTTTATGATATAGTAAAAATAGATAAAATTGACTCCAGCGTGGACTTACATTGGAACGGTAGGGCGTTGGAAGATAAGAAGAGAAATTTAGTTTATAGCGCGGCTCTATGCTTTTTTGAAAAAACAGGGATTAATAAAGGCGCCAGAATTAGAGTATCCAAAAAAATACCAATTTCTTCTGGCCTAGGAGGAGGAAGCAGTGATGCAGCATCTACATTGAAGGCCTTGAATAGGCTTTGGGGAGACCCACTGTCCAAAAAGGAACTGAAAAGCCTAGCCTTGTCTTTAGGTGCTGATGTCCCCTTTTTTTTGTTGCAAAAACCAGCCATAGCTAGAGGTATCGGGGAGATACTTGAACCAATAGACGCCTTTCCAGATATCTGGTACATTATAGTTAGCCCAAGGCTTATGGTATCAACCGCATGGGCATATAAAAATGTCAAATTAGGTTTGACAAAGATAAAAAATCAAGATATAATAACATGTTTTTCAAAAAAGATTTTTGAGAATTCAGATTTGCTGTCTAATGATCTTGAGTCAGTAACCTTTAAAAGGCATCCTTTCCTTGAAGAAATTAAAACATCCCTGGTAAAGCTGGGTGCCTTTAGCGCTCTCATGACGGGCAGCGGTCCCAGCGTATTTGGTATCTTTAGATCATATGAGGATGCCTTTAAAGCAAGCAAAATATTTGAGTTACAAAAAAATTGTGATGTTTTTCTCGTTGAGGGATTACATTAAATCTTTAACTCGAAACAAATTGCAAGATAGAAAAAAGAGCATTAATTCCCTTTAGCAGTATTTTAGAAACACCATCATCATTAAGCTAAAAAATCATTATTTTAATAATCTTATGACGAGTAAAATTTTGGGGGAAAATTATAAGACTATAAATTGTTAAAGAGTTTGCAGATACACCATTCAAAATTGCTCTTCACATCATTATAGTAGCTTAAGGCTTCAGATATGTATAGTTTTGGGGTGTCGTCAAGCGGTAAGACACGGGCCTTTGGAGCCCGCATTCGGAGGTTCGAATCCTCCCACCCCAGTCAGGAAGAGAAAAATAGATCCTATGAATGGATTTTCATAATTCTCTTTCTAAAATGGGCAAAATAAAAAAATCTTTAAAGGCTGTTATAACTTTCTTTACAAAGCAAAAAGACATGAACGAACTCATTGATAACCTGAAAATATTTAGTGGAACATCAAACTTACAACTCACTAAAGAGGTCTGTGATTATCTGGAAATTGTTCCTGGACAGATACTAAATTCTACCTTTAGCGATGGCGAAATTAGAGTTGAAATTGATGAAAATGTTAGGGGTAAAGATGCGTTTATCATTCAGTCAACTTGCAGTCCTGTCAATGACAATTTCATGCAACTGTTAATAATTACTGATTCTCTTAAAAGGGCCTCTGCAAAAAGCATAACAGCTGTGATGCCCTATTACGGATATGCCAGGCAGGACAGAAAGGTTAAGCCCAGGGTCCCCATAAGCGCAAAACTTTTAGCTGACCTCATCACTGTAGCCGGTGTAAACAGGGTAATCTCTATTGATCTTCACGCCGGGCAGATTCAAGGATATTTTAATATACCCGTAGACAATTTATTCGCTGCCCCCATACTCTTAAAATATATCATAGAAAATTTTGAAGATAATCTGACAATAGTATCCCCGGATGCTGGTGGTGTAGAAAGGGCCCGTTCCTTTGCAAAAAGACTTAATTCGTCTTTAGCTATTATAGATAAAAGAAGAGAAGAGCCAAATGTTGCAGAGGCTATGAATGTAATCGGTGATGTAAAAGGGAAAACAGCGATTCTTCTGGACGATATGGTTGATACAGCAGGCACCTTAGACCAGGCCGCCCATGCCTTAATTAAAAACGGGGCAAAAACCGTATATGCTTGCTGCACTCACCCAGTTCTATCGGGCAATGCGGTAAATCGTTTGGCTGATTCCCCTATTGAGACACTTTTAGTAACAAATACGATACCATTAAATAAAAATGCCTTAGGGTGCACCAAAATTACGGTTTTGTCTGTAGCTGAAATTTTAGGCGAGGCAATTAAAAGGGTCTACTTTTCAAGGTCCATTAGTTCCCTTTTTATATAAAAGTAAACAAAAACTATGTATGCCAGTAAGATAAAGCAAACTATGAACATGATACATATCTACAAAACTCACCTATATGTCATATGATATGGTTCAATCCGTTGTATGTTACCTTTAATTAGAGAAATATTTGAAAATCGATAATAAACATTAGTTACCGGAGTTAGCAATGGCAAATGAACAAATTAATTCTGAAGTAAGGGATAAAACTGGTAAAGGAGAGGCTCGACGACTTAGAGAATCGGGGCAAATTCCCGGCATCTTTTATGGCCCAAAAGCAACACCTGCTATGATATCATTAAACTATTCAGAGCTCGAAAAGGTGCTCAGGGGAAAATCCGCCGAGAATATTATATTTGATTTAAATATAAACTCTGGCAAAAAAGCCACGCCAAAAACAGTAATGATAAAGGAGCTTCAGATAGATCCTGTTACGAGGAGTTATCTGCATGTGGACCTTTATGAGATTGCCCTTGGCGAAGCAATAGAGGTTAACATCCCTGTCATCCTTATAAACACCCCGATAGGAGTTACAAATGGGGGTATTTTGCAGCATACAATTAGAGAATTGAGCGTATCGCTCTTACCTAAAGACTTGGTTGAGAAAATAGAAATTGATGTATCTAATCTTGATATAGGTGAGACGATACACATAAGGGATGTCCTTTTTCCTCCTGGTTTAACATCGACAGAAGACGAGGGTCTTACAGTTGCTACAGTTGTAGCGCCAGCCGTTGAAAAAGAGGCGGTGGAAGCAGAGGAAGAAGAGGTTGAGGCTGGAGAGGAAGATGTAAGTAAAAAAGCAGGAGAAAAGGAGGAATCTTAAGATCACCTATCTTATTGTAGGACTTGGTAATCCAGGTGCTGAATATAGCGTAACAAGGCATAATATTGGCTTCAGGGTTATTGATATTCTATCAAAAAAACATAACCTTCACTTACGCAATAAAGGTTTTTTCTCTAAATCAGCAAAAATGGAATTTGTCAAAAAAAAGGTTGTTCTTGCCTGTCCGCAGACCTTTATGAATAATTCCGGTTTAGCTGTTAAAAGTTTGGTGGAAAATCATACAGTGGATATGAACGATTTGATGGTAATCCACGACGACCTTGATCTGGATGTAGGTAGGATGAAGTTAGCCTACGATGGCGGATCAGGAGGTCATCGTGGGATAAAGTCTGTAATCCTTCACCTTGGGTCATCTTCCTTTGTCAGAATGAAGATAGGCATAGGTCGTCCAGAACATGGGGAAGTAATTGAAAATTTTGTCTTAAACCCTTTCTATAGTGACCAGGAGGTGATAATTAAGGAGGTTCTTAATGTTGCGATAGAGGCTGTCGAGGCATTTATTCTAAATGGTGTAGAAGTTGCAATGAATAATTTTAATTCTATAATAATGAAGAGGGAGGTAGAATAGTAATGCAAGGATTAACTGTTTATGCGCCTTATTTAGGAATTTTCGGTTTAATTATAGCTTATTTTATATTTTTATACGTAAAAAAACAGCCAAATGGAAGTGAGAAAATCCAGGAACTTGAGGATATGATTCACGCTGGTGCGATGGCATTTCTAAAGAAAGAATATTTCGTCCTATTATTTTTTATAGCAATTGTTTTCCTATTGCTGGGTTTTGTATCATGGAGAACCTCCATCGCATTTGTTACAGGTGCTTTTTGTTCTATGTTAGCTGGATTCTCAGGCATGAGCGCTGCTACCAGAGGAAATTCAAGAACCGCAAATGCTGCCAACAAAAATGGACAGGCCAGCGCCCTTAATGTTTCATATTTTTCGGGTTCAGTTATGGGCCTTTCCGTAGCAAGCCTTGGCTTACTTGGTCTGGGATTTTGGTTTTGGCTTTACGGTGGAAACCCAGAAACCGCAGAATATATCAATGGGTTTGCCATGGGTGCAAGCTCAATCGCACTATTTGCAAGGGTCGGAGGAGGGGTTTATACAAAGGCCGCAGACGTTGGGGCCGATCTAGTTGGAAAGGTAGAGGCTGGAATTCCTGAGGATGATCCAAGAAACCCCGGCGTAATTGCTGATAATGTGGGGGACAATGTGGGAGATATTGCGGGCATGGGGGCTGACATATTCGAATCCTATGTGGGGTCTGTTATTGCAACAATAGCAATTGCTGCCACCTTGTCTATCAACACCCCTGAAACCCTTGCTGCCTTTGTTAAAAATTTTCCAGTCCTTGAAGGTTCTTCAGCTACAGCTATTAAGCTTAAATTCATGGCAATGCCTATATTAGTTGTCATGGCTGGTTTAATAGGATCATTTGCAGGTGTATTTTCTATTAAAATTTTTCAAAAGGGAAGTCCTGCAAGTGCTCTCAGGCTTACAACCTATGTAGCGGCTGCTATCCTTGTATTATTGGCTGCTATCATAACCCATTATATTGGCATGCCATGGGGTGCTTTCTGGGCTATTATATCTGGCCTTGTTTGTGGTATCGCAATTGGCCTTCTCGCCGAGTATTATACCTCCGGTCCCCCTGTTAAGGCTATTGCCGAGCAGTCTGCTACTGGTTCAGCTACAGTAATTATAGCCGGCCTCGCGGTAGGTATGCGATCAACCTATCTGCCCATTCTTGGTATAGCCGCAGCCACCTTCATTGGCTATTTAGTAGCAGGTATTTACGGGATTGGCTTATCCGCGGTTGGGATGTTGGCTACGGTTGGTGCTACTATGACAGTTGATGCGTATGGGCCAATTGCAGATAATGCAGGAGGCATATCAGAGATGTCTGGCCTTGGTCCTGAAACAAGAAAGATAACTGATGGACTTGATGCCCTTGGAAATACAACTGCTGCAATAGGAAAAGGGTTTGCCATAGGTTCGGCCGCATTGACTGCGCTGGCTCTTTTCGTTGCTTACACACAGGCAGCTGGGCTGACAACACTCGATATCAAAAACCCGTTAGTAGTAGTAGGTGTTTTTATCGGCGGCATTGTTCCAATGCTCTGTGGTGCAATAACAATGACATCCGTAGGGGAGGCCGCCTTTAGCATAGTGGAAGAGATACGAAGACAATTCAGGGAAATTCCTGGATTGCTTGAAGGGAAAGAGGGTGTCAAGCCTGATCCTGCAACCTGCGTATCAATAGCAACCACAGCCGCACTTAAAAAAATGGTAGCGCCAGGCCTCATAGCAATCCTTACCCCGGTTCTAGTAGGCTTCCTTTTGGGTAAAGAAACCCTCGGCGGTATGCTCTTAGGTGCTACAGTCATGGGTGCATTCCTGGCCCTTTTTATGGCAAATAGCGGAGGCGCTTGGGACAACGCGAAAAAATACATTGAGGAAGGTAACCTAGGCGGAAAAGGCTCTGACAACCATAAAGCTGCTGTAGTCGGCGATACGGTGGGCGACCCCTTTAAGGATACATCCGGTCCGGCAATGAATATTTTAATAAAATTAATGTCCGTTGTATCCCTTGTAATTGCCCCCATACTTCCTGCGATTGGGCTTTTTTTAATGTAATTTCAATTTTAAAATTCAATGGAGATCATTAACCTTGTTTGGGATAAAATGATCTCCATGAAAAAGTATACCAATATTTATGGATCAGAAAATTCTTTTTTGGGAAAGTAAATATTACTAATATTGTTGCGTTCTTAACCAAGGATTTTGCCCAATTTGTTTACTACTTATCAGATGGTTAACCTTAAACGGACATACTGTTTTAGGATTTTTTAATTTAGTCTACTATGAGCAGCAAAGAATTTTATGAAGGAAGCTATGGATGTAATGCTTATAAAATAAATTCTTTTACAAAATTATTAATTCAGCTTGACTGAATTTTTAATATTAATAGGAGGTAGTAATGTTTAAAGTAGGGGACTTAGCAGTTTATCCAGCCCATGGTGTTGGGCGCATTGAGAGGATTGAGATGAGGGAGATTGCTGGCTCCCAGGAAAGCTTTCTGATAATAAGAATCCTCGAAAATAATATGATTATTATGGTCCCATCTTCAAATACTTCTAGTGTTGGATTAAGAGAGATTGTGAATTCAGACGAGGTATCAAAAATTTTCTCTATACTTCAAAAAAGTGATAAGTCTGTGGATGATGGCCAGACATGGAATAGGCGTTACAGGGATTATATGGATAAAATTAAAAGTGGTTCCGTCTTCGAAATTGCAGAAGTATTTCGCGACCTAAGTACAATTAATAGAGTTAAAGAGCTTTCTTTCGGGGAAAAAAAAATGCTAGACACAGCGAGAAGCCTGCTTGTGAAGGAGATTTCTCTTGCTGAAAATATGAAGGAAGAAGATGTAGAAAGAGATATAACATCGAGTCTCTTCGTGCAGTATTCTGTTAAGTAACAATACCTTAATAATGATAAGGTAGTGCTAAACATTAGCAAGAAAACCTTTATTTTTTATCATTCGTTTAAAAACTCTGATGTAAGGCTTGATAGATTTCTCTGTTCTAAAAAAGAATTAAGATTATCTAGGGCACGAACTCAAAACCTTATTAGATCAGGTGCAGTTACAGTTAATGACGAGATAAAAAAACCCGGCCATTTGCTTAGACCTGGTGATAGGGTTAAGCTTTCGCTGCCTCCATTACCAAGGCCATTAAATGCAAATGAAGATGTCAAACTCAATATTCTTTATGAAGATAATTCAATAATAGTAGTTGATAAACCTACAGGTTTACTTGTTCATCCAGCCGGAGGTCTCAATAGGATAACCCTGGTCCATGAGCTGTTAAAGAGAGGGATTACATTACCCAGCTTTAAAGATCAGGTACGACCTGGAATTGTTCACAGGCTTGATAAGGATACATCAGGTGTTATGGTTGTGGCAAAAACTGATGCCGCCCATGACTTTTTGTCCAGCCAATTCAAACAAAGACAAATAAAAAAAAATTATCTGGCAATTGTTCATGGTACGCTTGGGCAAGAAAACGGAGCTATAGACCTACCTATTTTTAGACATCCTACCAAAAGAAAAGAGATGAGTATTTCTCTATTAAAAGGGAGGAAATCTATCACTGAATGGGTAGCAGTAGAAGCCTTTTCTCAAAGGTTTTCCTTGCTTAAAATAAGCCTGAAAACTGGCAGGACCCATCAAATACGAGTTCATATGGCATACATTGGACACCCTGTTGTAGGAGATCTTGTTTATGGATATGGAAAAAGGTGGTGGAATAAGCAACCTGTAAAAATTAGGGAGTGCCTTCAAATGGCTGGCAGGCAGATGCTTCATGCTGAATCGTTGGGATTTTTTCATCCCGACTCAAAGAGATATGTTGAGTTTAAAGTGTCAATACCTGATGATATGAACGCTTTTCTGAAATGGCTAAACGAAAACAGACATAATCTGTAGCTACGAATACCTGAAATTGCTAGCCTTTACTGTAAATATTGCAATTTGAGCATTGTATTAAATAAATGCCTTTACATAGTATACAATTTTAGGTATCCAAGCTGGCTAAAGGTTATTTTTGCCGAAGCTAACTCATTAAAGGAGTTCAAAAGATATGGTTTTTGTAGCCGTAAATAGGCCATAATTATTAAAATTTTGAATGATTAAAAGGCAAAAAAACTAAAAAAATATCAAATTAAGCGGTAATTTCCAAAAGGAGCATGCTAGTCAGAATATACATAGAAAATCTGAGGACAAAAAATTATCAATGAGCCGTATATTCATTATGTTATAAAAATCCTTGACAGAACGCTATTTGAGTTTTATTATATAACTGCTTAATAATTCCACAGAGACTAATTCCTCGAAAAAGTTTTATTTTTCTTTTTATCATCCAAAATCATTTTAAGGATCACCATTTAATAATACTTTCCAGGAAATGAAATAATATCAAAATATTTTACCTTGGCTTATATGGCATATGTACTGCTATTTTCCCTTACTATTTAAATAAGGCAAACAAATCGAAATATATGTAACTTTACAGAGGTACTCTAAAATATGAACCTATCAGAACTTAAAAAAAATAATATTAGTGAATTAATTAACCTCGCAAAATCAATCGGGGTGACGGGGGCTAGCGGCATGCGGAAACAAGACCTCATCTTTAGCATCTTAAAGACACAAACAGAACAAAACGGTGTAATATACGGGGGAGGAGTATTGGAGACCTTGCCGGATGGATTTGGTTTTTTAAGATCCCCCGATTCTAACTATCTCCCAGGCCCTGACGATATGTATATATCCCCATCACAGATCAAGAGATTCAATCTAAAGACAGGAGATACCGTAACTGGCCAGATAAGACCGCCAAAAGAGGGAGAAAGGTATTTCGCATTATTAAAGGTAGAGAGCATTAACTATGATGATCTGCAGGCGGCAGCTGATAAAATATTATTTGATAATATGACGCCCCTTTACCCTACAGAGAGAATCAAACTGGAAGCAGACCCAGACAATTTCTCAACAAGAATTATGGATTTGATGAACCCTATAGGTAAAGGACAGAGAGGATTGATAGTGTCTCCACCGAGAACTGGTAAAACAATGCTTCTGAAAGATATAGCAAATGCAGTGACTAAAAACCACCCGGACATATATAAAATAGTTCTTTTGATCGATGAGAGGCCCGAGGAAGTAACTGATATGGCTCGATCCGTAGAAGCTGAGGTCATCAGCTCAACCTTCGATGAGCCGCCACAAAGACATGTGCAGGTTGCTGAAATGGTTTTGGAAAAGGCAAAAAGGCTTGTTGAGCATAAAAAAGATGTCTTTATTTTATTAGATAGTATCACTCGATTGGCCAGGGCCTATAACACGGTAGTACCACCAAGCGGAAAAATTCTATCCGGAGGTGTTGATTCAAACGCCCTACATAGACCGAAGAGATTCTTTGGGGCTGCGAGGAACCTTGAGGACGGCGGCAGTCTCACTATAATAGCAACTGCCTTAATTGATACAGGCAGCAGAATGGACGAACTAATATTTGAGGAATTTAAGGGAACCGGTAATATGGAAGTAAACCTGGATAGAAAATTAAGCGACAGAAGAATTTTTCCCGCCTTCGACATTAATCGATCAGGAACAAGAAAAGAGGAGCTTTTAATTGACTCGGCAGACTTAAATCGTATATGGATATTGCGAAAACTCCTTGCACCTCTGACAACGGTTGATAGCATGGAATTTCTATTGGAAAAAATGAGGGGTACAAAAAACAATAAAGAATTTCTCGCATCAATGAATCAATAGCATAGGTGTTACGTAAAGTATCAGAACAAGGCTGTAGTTGCAAGTACGTCGCTTTTACATTACATTTTTTTAATAACTCATCTAAGAAGGCAGAAATAAAAAACTTTCCCTACATTGTAAATTGTAATGCTTTTGTATATGCTATATAGTATACTATGTTAAATTTTAATATTTAATAATCGGAGAGACGGAATATGAAGAAAGACATTCATCCACCCTTTCATAAAACAGTTGTACATTGCGCCTGCGGGAATGAATTCGAGACCTATTCAACAGCAAAAGAAATTAAAGTCGAGATATGTTCTCAGTGTCACCCATTATACACCAGGCAACAAAAAATTGTAGATACAAGAGGCAGAGTCGAAAGATTTAAGCGTAAATACCAAAACGTACAGTATGGGAAAAAACCAAATAAATAAAATAACGACAACCTATTTTTACTATACGTAAGAAATTTGTCCTTTTGGATTTTTGATACTGTATAGTAACCTCCAAACTTAATTTTAAATCAATAGATCATCTTATCGCTAAGCCCCCTTATCGGAATTTGCCCTAAAGTTTTCAAGCAAATACTTCCAAATGATGTAATAACATAAAGGGGAAATGTAAAGCTAAAAATAAAAACGCATGTATCAAAAGCACTCAAAGAGCTGGCAAAAGAATATTGATTTGATCTTAACCCTTTAACCGGAGTATTTTCTTTTGATATAGCTACATTTGTGGCTTACAAAAAAAGAGACTGAAAAACAATGCTTAGGAAAATTGAAGAAGCAGAACATAGGCTTAATGACCTTGAACTGGAATTGAGCAATCCTGAAATTATAAAAGATAAGGATCTTTATCAAAAATATGCAAAAGAACATTCTAACCTTAAGCCTATAGTAGATATATTCAGAAAATTCAAGGAGGTAAAAAATAAGATTGAGGATGCCAAAAGCCTCCTTAATGATTCGGATACAGAGATAAGGGAATTAGCTCATTCAGAAATAAACATCTTAAAGAGTGAATTACATGCACTTGAAACCAAAATGGGAATCTTACTCTCCCCTAAAGACCCAAGGGATGGAAAAAACGTTATACTTGAAATAAGGGCGGGAACAGGCGGGGAAGAAGCAGCCTTGTTTGTGGCTGACCTTTTTAGAATGTATGCCTATTATGCAGAGCAAAAAAAATGGAAGGTAGATATAATAAGCCAAAATCATACGGGCTTAGGCGGCTTCAAGGAGATAATTGCCTCAATAACTGGCGACAGGGTATATAGCGGATTAAAGTATGAGAGCGGGGTTCATAGGGTACAGAGAGTGCCGGAAACCGAGGCCCAAGGAAGAATACATACTTCTGCAGTTACTGTGGCGGTATTGCCAGAGGCCGAAGAGGTAGAAATATCCATTGATCCCTCGGAACTTAGAATAGATGTATATAGATCCTCAGGCCCGGGGGGACAAAGTGTTAATACCACAGACTCTGCTGTGAGAATTACACATATTCCTACGGGATTGGTTGTCTCGTGTCAGGATGAAAAATCCCAGCATAAAAACAAGGCAAAGGGCATGAAGGTTTTGCGCTCTCGTTTGCTAGATATGAAAGCGGAAGAGCAGCAATCTGAAATTTCTAAAGAGCGAAAAAACATGGTAGGCTCAGGTGATAGAAGCGAAAGGATCAGAACATACAATTTTCCTCAGGGCAGAGTGACAGACCACCGTATGGGCCTTACACTTTACAGGCTGGATGATATATTACAGGGTAGATTAGATTTATTATTAGACCCTATTTCGGCTTACTTTAATGCAGAAAATAAGAAGGAGGAAGCTGCAAAACTATCATGATGGAAACAAGGTGGACTATTCAAAAACTCCTGAATGTAGCCTCCGACTTATTAAAAGAAAAAGATATTGAAAACCCAAGACTCTCTGCTGAGGTATTACTTGCCTATCAATTAAAGAAAACCAGGGTTGACCTTTATCTCGAATTTGACCGACCATTGGCTGAATTTGAGCTAAACGGCTTTCGATCACTTATAAAAAGACGCATAAAAAGAGAACCACTTCAATATATTACTGGACACCGAGAATTCTGGTCTCTTGATTTCTTAGTAAATCCATCGGTTTTAATTCCAAGACCAGAAACTGAAATTCTTATTGAAGAGACCCTTAAGCTCAGGCAAGACAACTTATTGCCACAGGCAATAAAGCCTAAAATATTAGATCTATGTACCGGTTGTGGTGTAATAGCTATATCCATTGCAAAGGAGATTACATTGTCTGACATATGGGCAAGTGATGTTTCCTCAGAGGCCATCGATACAGCCAGAATAAACGCCAAACGCCATAACGTGGATGGTCAGATAAAATTTTTCAAAGGGGATCTCTGGGAACCATTTCAATCCTATTCTAACACGTTTGACTTAGTTATATCCAACCCCCCTTATATTCTCACAAATATGATTCAAAACCTTTCACCTGAAATATCCCGATATGAACCGAGGATCGCCCTTGATGGGCATGAAAACGGAATGTATTTTATTGAGAGGATTATCAATGAAAGTTGGAGATACCTTAGGCCTGGCGGATGGCTTTTGATGGAAATGGATAATGAACAGGCTGAAAAGGCAACATCTTTAGTGAAGTTATCGACATCCTATGATTACGTTGAAAAAATTATGGACTATGGAAAAAAATATAGGGCAATAAAGGCAAAGAGGGCCAATGGATAAAATAATAATTGAGGGAGGAATCCCACTTAATGGGGAGGTAACAATCAGCGGGGCAAAAAATGCTGCCCTACCCACTCTTGCTGCCTGTCTTTTAACTGGTGGATGGCATACATTACATAATATACCAAAATTACGAGATATTTCTACTATAAAAAAAATTTTATCGGACATAGGGGTTTCCTTTGAGGAATACGGGGAAAGCCTCAGGGTAAATTCTGACAACCTAAAGGATGACACGGCCCCATATAACCTGGTTAGGACGATGAGGGCATCGATACTGGTTTTAGGGCCTCTTCTATCCAGGCTGGGTAAGGCCAGAATATCTTTACCCGGTGGCTGTGCAATAGGGGCAAGGCCAATAGACATGCATTTAAAAGGATTACATGCTATGGGTGCGGATATAACCTTAGAGCATGGATATGTAATTGCTAAGGCAAACAGGCTTCATGGAGCAGATATCTTTTTTGATATATCTACCGTCACAGGTACGGAAAATTTATTGATGGCAGCAGTTAAAGCTGAGGGCACAACCATTTTACACAATGCAGCGAAAGAGCCAGAGGTTGTTGATTTGGCAAATATGCTTAATAAAATGGGCGCCCAGATTAGTGGCATCGGTACGGATAGTATAACAATTACAGGCGTTAAAGAGCTCGACCCGGTTGAATACACTATCATACCGGATCGTGTTGAAGCCGGGACATTTTTACTTGCTGCGGCTATAACTAATGGACATGTCAGGCTAAGAGGCTATGGTGAGGAATATATAGAAGCGGTTATCAAAAAACTTCGTGATAGCGGCATTGAGATAGAAAAAAGTGGTAACGATATAGTTGCAAAGCCCAATGGCAAAATTAAAAGCGTTGATATAAAAACAACTCAATATCCAGGATTTCCAACCGATATGCAGGCGCAGTTCATGGCATTGATGTGCATCGCTGATGGATGGAGCATGATTAGGGAGACAATATTTGAGAATAGATTCATGCATGTCAGTGAATTAAGAAGAATGGGCGCAGATATCGAAATTAACGGAGGGCAGGCCCTGGTTAGAGGCCAAGATCATTTATTTGGTGCACAGGTCATGGCTACAGATTTGAGGGCCAGCGCATCCCTTATACTTGCAGGGCTTGCAGCAAGAGGCAGGACTGAAATTTCACGCGTTTATCATCTCGACCGAGGCTATCAAGACTTAGATAAAAAGCTTTCTCTCCTTGGATCAACTATTTGGAGAGAAACATAGCGGCCTTTTATAAAGATGAAACATTGCATTAAAAAATTTTGACTAACGCAATTCACTTAGATCTGCATAAATAACGATACAGAAAAAAAACAACATAACGGGAAATCTTTTACACACGCAACGTCCTTGAACAAAAAACATGAGTAAGGTAGCTTATGGGCCCTCGTCTTCTTTTACCTTCATTAGCTGGAGTCGTTACCGGAATACTCATCGATCATTATCTGCTTCCCAGGTTTACCTTACCTTTTTATATCATACCTATTATAATACTAATAAGTACAGGCTCAATCTTTGCAATCCCCTTCAGTTTTCGTAACTATTTATTTCTCTTAATATTTTTACTTCTGGGAATTAATTCCGCTCATCATAAATCGACTCTATCAAAATTACCACCGGAAGCAACTATGAAAAACGAGGTAATTATTGAGGGAACGGTCTATCGGCCCCCTAACGTAAGATGGAACATAGCGACAGTATTTGTGCACGGTGAAAAACTATTCTTTTCTAACGAATATAAGATAATAAAAACCAATCTAATCTTACGGGTATATACATACAGGGGTGGTTTAAAAGTAGGTGATAGGATAAGGTTCCCCGCTATATTCAGGGAGTTTAAAAATTTTAATAATCCAGGAGGATTTGATTACAAATTCTACATGGAGAATCTTGGCGTCTCTTTTATGGCTACCACACGAAATGCCCATTATATCGTGCCTATGGGCAAAGGAAACCTCGGCACTATAGAACGTGCACTTGAGAAGATACGAGCGCCTATACGGAATTTTTTTCATGAGCGCCTGCCCCCCTATTCAAGGGCTATATACAGGGCCCTTATTTTGGGTGAAAGGCAGGAAATCACTAAAGAGATACGGACACCTTTTGATCGTGTCGGTATTGGCCATATTATGGCGGTCTCGGGGCTTCACCTTGGTTTAGTTGCATGGTTCTCCTTTAAGCTGATAAAATGGTTGCTATCCCTTTCCTACCGCTTGACATTGATGGCGGATATAAAAAAAATTGCCGCTGTAGTTACAATTTTTCCCGTTATAACCTATGGTCTGATTACCGGCTTTCATGTTTCTGCCCAAAGGGCAACGATAATGGTAATAGTATTTTTATGGTCTTTAATTATAGACAGAGAAAAGGATGTCTGGTCTAGCCTCTCTCTTGCGGCTATCGCGGTCCTGTCTCTTGACGGAAACGCCCTATTCACTGCATCATTTCAACTATCCTTTATAACCGTCGCGGGTATACTATATCTGGCACCCCTAATACTTTCATGGATATCAAAAATCAAAGACAATGATGGTCCGATTGCAAGGGGAAAAAGATGTAATTTTGTTTCATCCTATGGAGCAGGGCTTATTGCGGTAACCGTATCTGCCACCATTGTAACAATACCAATAATTTCCTATTATTTTAATCGTGTTTCAGTTATAGCACTGTTAGGCAATTTGACAGTTGTCCCTATTATTGGATTGTGGGTATTGCCCCTCGGCTTGATTTCTTCCGTTATCCTCTTCCTCTCGGATACCATTGCATGGGCAATTCTTTATCTTAGCGAGCTTGGATTAAAAATATCAACATACCTCGTTGATTTCTGGTCTGATATCCCGTGGGGGTCGATGAAGGTTGTGCAGCCTAACATTTTTGAAATTTTTTTATTCTATACACTGATCTTTCTAAGTATACATAGTGTTCGATCACGATTATTTAAAATACTCTTTGTTTCCTTCTTAATTATATCTTCTGCTGACATTGGTTATTGGGTTTACCAAACAAGATATAACAAAAACCTTGAATTAACAGTCCTTGATATGGATAAGGGAAACGCCATCTTCGTTAAATATCCAGGAAGCAAAAAAATGCTCATTGCCTTCAATGTATTCAGCAATAAAGGCATAGACCAGGGAAGAAACATTATCTTTCCATACCTCTGCCAAAAAAAAGTCCTGGGAATTGATTACCTTTTTTTACCAAACTACAACAAACAATTTACAGATAGAATGAGATTCATAGTACATACCTTTCATCCAGATCAAATAATATGTGATCTCCAAAAAAAAATGGTTGTCGGCGGTGTTGCAGTAAGCAGACATAATGATAGTGGCATTATTTTAGAGTTTAAGGGATGGTATGCCCTTTTAAATGAGCACGAGGTTGAGATAAAAAAGAAAAAAATGAAAAATAACGGCGAAGTTCTGCTGAGTCATGTAGTTATCAAAAAAGAAAAAATAGGGGAAGATAGTTTCGGTAATATTGTAAACCTAACAAAAACAGGGGCCTTAACAATCAACATAAACCCTAAAGGGAATCTAAAAATACGTTCTTTTCTGAAAACCAAAAGGATTTAGGTAATAAAGTGCATCTATTTCGAGACAATAATAGCCAGTTACGTCAATTTTCCAGTTAATTAAGGTAAGGCATAAGCCAAGAACTAAAGATCAGCATTCAAAGCATTACGTTAAAGCGTCAAGCTCAAATTTTATGTGCCTGTTAAACTCCAAATAAAAATGATGTAACAATTATGATAAATGAAGCGTGCCTTTCTATATTTGTAGTCCAAGCTAACTGCGTATTACACGGTTATTCTAAAATCATTATGCAAAATATAAAGTCTCAATTATGGAACCCCTCGTCTACATGTATGTTCCAAATATGATACAAAATACCCCCAAAGCTTCCGGCGCTTTTTTAACAGCCTGCCTACCCCAAACAGATATATGCCAAATGGGCATTTGCAAGGGGCATTGATCTGGCATAGGAAATGCATTACTTAACTGATAGGGAAAGGTATTTTAAGACTATGGGAATATTTTTTATCATGAAAGTAGCTATTACCTCAACAGGAAAAGACCTTGCATCCCTAAGACAAGATGCGGATGCCCTGCGGGAGCAGCTTAGCTCAATTTTGGTCCGGATAGATGAAATGGGAAAAAAGTAATGGGGTATTATGGCTAGAATTGCCATACCGACATGGAATGGAAGGGTTTCCCCTGTTTTTGATGCGGCAGAAAAATTGTTGATTGTCGATAGTAAAGAAACTAACGAATGTTCCAGATTTGAAACAGAAATCAGAGGAGATAACTTCCCTTATAAGGTGATTAAGCTTAAAGAGTTAGGCATAGATACCCTTATCTGCGGGGCAATATCGATGCCACTGTTCTATATGATAAAAAATGCTGGCATTTATGTAATACCCTGGATATCTGGCTTGACAGAGGATGTTTTAAAGGCATTTTTAGATGAAAGGCTATTTCAATTCCTCATGCCAGGCTCAAGAAGGTACTGGGGTCGAGGACATGGCAGAAGACATGGCCAGCCAATGGAAAGAGGTAAAAATTTTAAACTAAAATAACCAGAAAGGAGGTGAAAAGATATGCCAGGATTAGATGGAACAGGGCCTCAGGGATTAGGCCCTATGACTGGAGGTGCCAGAGGAAGATGCAATCCCAATTATAGCGCAGGTCAGTATTCCTTTGCAGGGGGAAGTCCATATAGATCTTCTGCCCCCTATGGAGCTTATTATAATGCATATAATCCATACTATACGGCCAATCCTGCATACGCAGCATACCCTTATGGCGGTTATTACGGCATGGGTAGAGGTTTTGGCAGAGGATTTGGCTTTGGCAGAGGGTTTGGAAGAAGGTGGCAGTAAGTAAAGAACGTATAAAAGGCTAAAGCTTTATGAAACTATAAAAAGCACTCATTTCAAGAGGAGAAATTATGGCTTATTAGCATTGATCAGACACAGTTTTAGTGCAGGAAAATAGCATCGCATAATGGGCCGGTCTTTTATAGTGTTAGCAAGCTCTTACAATTTACCGGAACTAAAAGAAACAAGCTAACTGAGAAAAATACAATATTTTTTGTAAATCATAAATAGCTGTAAAAAATAGAGAAGATTTGACAACAAATCCTGGCCCTCTGGGTCAGGATTTTTAATTAAAATTTTTAAAAAAGGAGGGCAATATGTACTACGGCAATTATCCATATGGAGGATGGTTTTATCCCGGTGCAAACCCATTTGAGATGGGTTATACTATGCCCGGTGCCTATAATTACCCTTATGGTTATATGGGCAACAATCCATATTATCAGCCAAACTGGTTTTACAACCAACCTTGCCCCGCACCTCCTCCCCCTTTCTATCAGCCTAATTACCAGCAACAGGCTATGCCTGAGGGGACCCCGATGCAGCCATTTTATCCAAATATGCCGCCGGAACAGGAGATAGAGTTTTTGAGAGGAGAGGCAAAAATGCTCAAGGAAAGGATTGATCAAATTGATGTACGAATATCGGAATTAAATAGCCAGCCTGGCAGGCCGAAAAAAAACTAAAAAAATTTTCACAAACCCCAATAAAAAACTTGACATATCCTACAAATGGGCTATGAGTAAATCGCAAAACTAAACTTATTATGAGGAGCTACGCTAT
>CAYMVB010000364.1:0-19379 GCA_964393665.1 uncultured Desulfobacteraceae bacterium
ACTATGAAAATGGCCCCTGATATGAACATAGACCAGTTTTACAGGTTTCAGGTGAGGTTAGGCAGGCTTACCCTAGCGATGAGAAAGGTGCCTCAGCCGATTATATGCCTTGCGCATGGGGCTGGAGCAGGGCTTGGATTTAGCTTTGCCCTTGCATCTGATATAAGGATAGTAAGCAAGGATGCCCATTTTTCTGCTGCCTATATAAATATTGGACTTGGCGGGGCTGATATGGCATGCAGTTATTTTTTGCCGCGACTTATTGGTGCCGGAAGGGCCTATGAATTTATGCTTACAGGTAATTTTTTGTCCTCGGAAGAGGCTATGTCTTTAGGACTTGCGAGCCGATTGGTGGAGAGGGATACATTGATGGAAACAGCATTAGATATGGCAGATGTAATAAATAGTAAAAATCCTATGGGGCTTCGACTTACTAAAGAGGCAATAAATATGAATATAGACGCAGGAGGGCTTGAGCAGGCCCTTAACCTGGAAGACCGGAATCAGACGCTTCTTGTAGCACGTGGTATGCTTTCACGGGAAAATAAATCAAGTAGATATTTTTGATAAGTTGTTGCTACTCAGGCCTGTAGGTTGAAGGAAGAAGGCTGATAGGGTTAAATTATGCCTGCCTGTGCGTTGCGTGCAGACAGGCGTGATCACATGAAACTCCGTGTATTGTAAAGTGCCTGAAATACTTCAGTCTTCAGTTTTTAGCCTTACAACTTTTTCTAAAACAGCTATTTTTACTTGCAAATTTTTTTTAAAAGGCACAGAATTTAATTTTAAAGCGCTTATAAAGTTAGGCTTGATTGCCTTTATGATGAGATAGCGACAGCGATTTTCAAGATTTTTGGTATCTATACAGCCACTAAGACGCGGAGACACGAAGAAAAGATTGATATCATTATAACAATATATATGTGGTCATGTTTTCTCAATGCTATTAATACGCCCCATATCGCGCAGGCCCATCAATGCAGTACTTTCATAATCTTTGTGGCTCAGTGCCTTTGTGGCAATATACGTGAGTAGTTACAATCGGTCAAGCTAAAAACTCTATACTATTTTACAGGTTTGAAGATCACCACATATCTTGTTGCTAAAACAACTACCAGGTAAAAGAATCAAAAAAATAAAAAAAACGTATTTCCATCAATCAATAAAAAAGTATTAACTTTAGTCCTTTTTGTTAATTCATTTTGAGGCATTGATGGGCATGACCTCAAGCTTCATATCGCACCCATCCTTTCTTATGACTATATTTTTAAGCCAATTATTATTGTCTTCTTTTGGGTGTTCCTCTCTATAGTGCGCCCCCCTGCTCTCTTTTCTAATCAAAGCTGCCCTGCATACCATTTCACTGATACGAAGCATATTTTTCAACTCAAAAGACTTTATCAACGCACTTCTATCTCTAACATAAAGGTCAGGAGCGCATGAATTTAGCTCTTTTATCTTATTTAACGCCCTTTCCATGCCTTTCTCATTTCTTATAATCCCCACATTTTCCCACATTATCTTCTTCAGCGATAGCCGCAGGTCCTTTGTATCTTTATGTCCGTTAAAATATGATGCCTCAATCCTGCGCTCTTCTTTGAGTAGCTCCTTCTCCGGAAATTTTGGCCTTTTAATCTTTAAGGCCCTTTTTGCAGCATTCTCACCGGCTACAACCCCTAAGACAAAAACCTCCGCCAAGGCATTACCACCGAGGCGATTGGCGCCGTGTACCCCAGAGCATACCTCCCCTGCGGCAAATAGTCCCTGTACAGTGGTTTCTGCCTCTTCATTTATCACAATGCCGCCCATGGTAAAGTGCGCAGTAGGAGAGACAATAAGGCCACCTTTGTAACCATTTTTTATAGAAGGCAAAAAGGGTGCAACCCTCTTTAAATCAGGCACTTTAACTGTACTAAGATCAAGCAAAACACCGTTTGAAACGCTTTTTCCGTCAAGGATTTCCTTCATAATCGATCTTGAAAGCCTATCCCTCGTCATCCTTAACGGGTCGTATAGTCCATATTTCAATAATATATCATCGCCGGTAGAGTTTTTCAGAACTGCCTTAGCATCAAATATAATTGCCTCATAAAGCAGTAATCTATTCCCCCTCTTACCCAGTGCTGTAGGATAGAATTGAACAAATTCCATATCCTTGATTGATAATCCAAGATTAAAGGCTAGCGCCAGCCCATCCCCTGTCATACCTGCCGCATTATTGTTATGGAGGTACATCTGGGCAAAACCCCCTGTAGCAATTACAATGCTATTTGCTGTAATTGACAAAAAATTTCCCTTATAATCAATACCTGCTGCCGCTGCAATATGATCTTCTGAGGTGAAAAGTTTTGTTATAAATACGCCTTCCCCAAAACGCACTCCAGTCTTAATTGCATAATTCCTTAATGGAATGATCAAGTCTCTTCCTGTATGGTGTTCCCCTGCCACATGCCTTGGGTAGCTGTGCCCAGGGGTATGAGTTACTCTTATTTTTCCATCCTGTCTTGAAAACTTAACCCCGCATGCTTCTAAAAAATCAATCTGCTTAGGAGATCCCTCTGCCACTTTTCTAACAAGTCTCTTATCGTTTATATAGCGGCCGCCTTCAATAGTGTCTTTTGTGTGCACCTGTGGGCTGTCAAAAGAATTTGTCCAGCCGGTGGCCGCTGCAAATACTCCTTTGGAGATGAACGTATTATTTCCATATCCAATTCGAGATTTAGATACAATAAAAACATCCGCGCCCTTCTCTCTTGCAGCAATAGCAGCCCGTAATCCTGCCCCCCCTCCGCCTATGATGAGCACGTCACATGATATAATTGTATTTTTTGGCATTACCTAAAGCTATTCCTGTATATGTAAAAAATAAATCAGGCTTATTCCTCTCCCGTGCACATAAATAATAATACCTCACCATAGCTGTGCCGCTATCATTCCGCTCAACATTAAAGCACAGCCAGCTAAATCACGGGGCGAAAGGATCTCACCCAACATAATCCAACCTGACAGGGCAGCAAACACAGTCTCAAGGCTTAAGATGATAGCAGCATGTGTTGGAGGGGCAAATCTTTGCGCCACAATCTGCAAGGTGTAGGCAATGCCTACAGAAAAAATGCCCAGGTAAAGGATAGGTATAAAAACCTTATAAAGGCACGCGAGAGTGAGGCTCTCTGTAAAAAACGCAACAAAAAGGCTTAAAGCAGAAACTATAATGTATTGAATACATGCCAGCACAATGGCATTGACCTTGGGTGAAATATAGTTGAGGATAAGTATGTGCGCCGCCCAGAAAAATGCCCCAAACAACTCCCATAAATCGCCAGGAGCAAAGGTAAATGTCTCCGTTATGCTTAAAAGGTATAAGCCGGCAGAAGCAAGACATGCACCAATCCATCCTCCCCAGCTCGGCCGCTGTCCCAAAAACAACCCCATAAGAGGAACGATAATAACATAAAGACCTGTTATAAAGGCCGCCTTTCCGGCCGTCGTGTAGATAAGGCCAATTTGCTGCAAAGAGGCACCGGAAAACAGCGCCAATCCAGCTAATATACCCCCAACAAGTGCGATGGTACTCACTGGAAAGCCTGCGGTATCTCCTCGTTCCTCCACACGGGATTTCTTCTGCATTAGTGCAAAGGGCAGTAAAACTAGAGTGCCCAAAGCAAACCTCAGGCCGTTAAAGGTATACGGACCCACATAATTCATTCCAACTCTCTGGGCAACAAAGGCACTTCCCCAAATTACAGCCGTAATCATCAACAGGGCATTTGCTTTATAAACTTGTTTATCCACAATATATTCTCTTTAAAGATACTTTGCTTCTCATTATCTGTATTCCTCGAACCTTTACAAGCCAAAGGTAAAACATGTTCTTAGAAATCGAATTATCTAACCATCACGCCTGTAATTATCGAACTAAACAGGCGTTTGCTTTATGTTTTGCCATAAAAAAAGAATTGCCATCCCAGCTTGTTCAATATTGACCTGATAGTATTTAACTGGTAAATACTACCAGTAATATTTTATCGAAAAGGATTTGTTTTTATGGATTTTTTTATATATATGATCTTCCGATTATTTATGATGGTCGTATGCATGATACCCACATCCACTGGAGCTTCGCTTGGCCGCATCATCGGCAGGATATTTTATTATGTTGACAGACACCACCAAAGAATAATTACGGCCAATATCTCTTTAGTTTATGGCAAGGCGTTAAGCGATAGCGAGATACAAACCCTCGGAAGAGAAAGCTGCGAATACTTGGCCATGAATATTATCGATCTATTAAAACTTAATAAGATAGTTACCGCTGAAAATTATCGTAAATTTTTAGATATCAGGGGCCTGGACCATCTCATGCAAGCCATAAAAAGGGGCAAGGGCACTATAGCGGTAATGGGCCATTTTGGAAATTTTCCGCTTATCCGATACGCGTGCTATTTAAACTTACCTCCAAAGGCGGTTATCATAAGAAAGTTAGACAACCCCTATCTCGAAAATTTTGTAAAATCCATTTTAAAAACTCACGACGTCACAATCATAAGACCAAGAGGGGCCTTAAATAAAATAAGAGAACTCCTTTTAAAAAACTTTGTCACACTAACTCTTGCAGACCAGAAGGCGGGTGGGCCAAAGCAACATAGATATGGTGTTTCTGTTGACCTTTTCGGCATCCCCTCACAAACACATATAACGGCACCACTCTTGCAGAGACGTACGGGGGCTGCTGTACTGCCTGCATTTGTTATAAGAAAAGGGCCTTTAAGCTACAGAATAGAAATACATGAGCCGCCACGGTTTACCCACACCAAAGATGAAGCCCTGGATCTTAATAAGAATACACGGATGTTAAATACAATATTTGAAAGCTATATTGAGAAATACCCTCAAGAATGGTTCTGGCTTCACAGAAGATGGAAAAACGTAACCGGTCTTGAAAATTTATACAAAACCAATAACCCATTGAAGTTAGTAGAAGATTTTAGAAAAAAGATTAAAACATCTCAGGTTTAAGAATTCTTCCTGATTTATGCCATAAATTATCAATTCACCATTCTGAAGCTTTTTCAGCCTAAGAGGTAACAAAATTTCTAAGAGTTAAAGCCTTCTCTTTTCAGCTTCTCATCATTGTACGGGCATCAAAATCGATCGTAATGAACAAACTCGCTTATCTCTTTACGTTTAGGCGGCCTTGCCTCTTTTGCTGGATAACCCAATGGTACAAGCGCTACCACTTCATATCCATCGGGCACATGTAATATTTTCTTAACCTTATCGTGATCAAATAGACCCACAATTACTGTTGCCAGATTAAGGTTATGCGCTGTAAGGCATAAGTTTTGCGTACAAATACCAAGGTCAAACATAAACCAGTCACCAAATTTTGTCGTAGGTTTTCCATTATAATGACCGGATTTTCCGAGTCTACCGCATATGGCGATCAAGACAGGGGCATGAACCAACGCCTCTTTCGCAGGGTTTGTCGCAGTTGCTTCAAACCCCTGTAACGCCCCCTGAATATCTTGCCTTGTTTCCAAATTTTTTATAACAATGACCTCCCAGCATTGAGTATTGGACCAGGAAGGTGACCACCTTATTGCCTCAAGTATCGTATCAAGATCATCCTTGCTGACGTCCAAATCTTTATAGCGTCTTACTCCTCTTCTTCCCTTGATAATTTCCATGAAATCTGCCATAGTGTATCTCCTAACAAGTAAACAATAAAATTCCTCTTAATTTTATAGTAAATGAAACGTTAAGTTCACAGGGTTAAACATTTTCAAATGTACCTGCATCCAAGGTACCCGCAAAAATTATGCGGTTTTCCATTATCAGGCTGAATAGTCTTTATGTTAGTGAAGGTACTTTCTCAAATAGATAAAAATAATATTTTCGGCATTCTCTTTTGTCTGTTTCTGATGGATTGTTATCAAATATGTTAAATTTTGTTTACCTATGTCAAGTAAATAAACCCTGTTTGCCTCTGAGCATCAATTATTTTATAGGGAGTAATTATTATGAGAGAACGTATTGAACAGGCCTTGAGAAAAAGTGAGGCGGAATACACAGAGATAAGGATCGAACGTGTCATTTCCTCCTGGATTAATTTTCGGGGTAAAGACCTGGATAGTATTGGATCATCCAAGACGGTCGGAGGAATAGTAAGGGCCCTTTTTAAAGGGGGATGGGGTTATGCTATTTTTAATGACTTAAATAACCTGGAAAAAAGGGTGAGAGAGGCTTACAGATCTGCAAAATTAGTTGGAAAAGAACACAGTCAATTCGCTGAAGTAGATCCAGTTGTTGATGAAATACGGGCCTCTTTTGATAAAGATTTCAGGGAAATTTCCCTGTCAGATAAAAAATCTGTAATTGAAGAATATAACAAGATTATTTTGACCTACAGTGAAAAAATTGCAACATCATCAACTGCTTATAATGATACATTCAGAAAAATGTATTATGGCAACTCTGAGGGCACATATCTTGAAGATGAACGCCCTGATGCCGGTGTTAGTCTTTTAGCCACCGCTAGAGAAGGGGATAATGTTCAGAGAGGGTTTGAAAGTATAGCCGGAGGCTCAGGCTTTGGCATTATTGAAGGCCTGCATGAAAAGGCTGAAGATGCTGCAAGGCGGGCTGTGGAGCTCCTCTCGGCACCACCTGTTAATGGCGGCACGTATACTGTTATAATTAACCCCAAGCTTGCCGGGGTCTTTGCCCACGAAGCATTTGGGCATCTCAGTGAAGCGGATGTGGTATATGAAAATAAGCGCATGAAAGAGCTAATGGTGCTGGGGAAACGAATGGGCCCGGATATACTACATATCATTGATGACGGAACTATGCCTGGACTTAGAGGAACGCATAAATACGATGATGAAGGTGTTAAAACCAAAAAAAATTACCTGATTAAAAATGGTATCTTAACAGGAAGATTGCATTCCCGTGAAACTGCGGCTAAAATGGGAGAGCAACCTACCGGAAATGCCAGGGCGATTAGCTACCAATACCAGCCAATTGTGCGTATGACAAATACCTGTATCGATAAAGGCAAATCAAAATTTGATGATATGGTAAAGGATATAAAGCATGGGTTATATGCCGTGGACATGGTTGGGGGCCAAACATCCATGGAGATGTTTACCTTTAGTGCTGCTTATGGCTACATGATAAGGGATGGTAAAATAGCAGAGCTCGTTAGAGATGTAGTTTTGACTGGTAACGTATTTGAAACGTTGATGAATATTGATATGGTTGGAGACACGGTAGAATGCCCCCCTGCAGGCGGCGGCTGCGGTAAAGATGGACAATCCCCCCTGCCCGTAGGTTTCGGTGGGCCATATGTGCGTGTTCAAAATGTAGTAGTAGGAGGTAGGCAAGCATGATTGTAAATAAACTAATAGAAAAATCTATGAAAAAGGCCCAGGGAGCGCAGGCATCCATGGGTAGAAGCGAGAGCACAAATGTCTCTTTCGAAAACGATAGACTTAAATCTGTTAAATCCTCACAAAATACCGGTATAAGTCTAAAGGTCATTGTAAACGGTAAAATTGGTTCCTCATTTACGACAGATATAGAAGATACAGATGGAATTGTAGAAAGGGCTCTTGAGTCTGCAGAATTTGGCGGTCCAGCCCATTTCGAGTTCCCGGGGTTTAAACAAGGCACTGAAGTTAAGGTATATGATACCGGAGTGGAATCTTTAAAGACAAAAGAAATGGTGAATCTCGGCGAAGAAATGATTTCACTGGTGAAAAAATATAATGAGGATATTACTATCAACGCTGGAGCAAACAAAAATGTTAACAATTTTCAGTTCTCGAACTCTGCAGGTACTGAATATAGCTATGATGCAACAAGTTATAGCATTTGGGTTGATGGTCAATGGATAAGGGGAACAGATATACTTTGGGCAGGTCATTCAGCAGAATGGAAAAAACTTGAAATTGATCATACAGGTATTGCAAAAACGGCCGTTGATTTATTTAAGATGGCAGAGGTTATTGCCCCTGTTAAATCAGGCGAAATGCCGGTTATATTTACACCCGAAGGTCTAAACGTTCTTCTGTTAGGCCTTAGCCTGGGATTTGATGGAAAAAATGCCTTTCTCGGCTCTTCGCCAATTTCTAATAAGATAGGGAAAAAGATTGCGGATGAAAAATTTTCTATTACTGATAATGCCCTTATAGATTATGCGGCAAGCAGTAGCATATACGATGGAGAGGGTGTGCCCCATCAAGTCACTCCTATAATTGAATCCGGGGTTTTAAAAAATTTCCTTTATGATCTTGATACAGCAGGCAGGGCAGGAAAGAAAACAACAGGCAATGGAGCAGGCTGCGCCGCTACTAACCTCATTGTTAAAGAAGGCTCAATTCCTTTTAACGAGATGGTCAAAAATGTCAAAGAGGGCCTGCTGGTTCATAGCGTTTTAGGATTAGGCCAGGGAAACCCGGTTAGCGGTGAATTCTCTGTGAATATTTTATTGGGATACAAAATCGAAAATGGCGAAATAACAGGAAGGGTAAAAGATGTTATGCTTGCAGGCAACACATATGATGCCCTTAATGATATAATTGCAATTGGGGATAAAGGGGAGTGGGTTGGAGGCTCCCTTTATACCCCACACATCCAGGTTGGAAGCCTAAGCGTGATTGCAAGGTAACCCGTTAAAAAAGACGACTTCTCTCCCTTATTCAAGGCTTAGAACATTCGGATCATGGGGTGCAGATAACACTAAGTATTCTGCTAGCGAAAGGTTTAACCCTTACCCTCTCATCTCTCTACCATAGGATATACACGGGTCTGCTTACCGTTGTATAGCATAGAAAACATAGATGCATTAGAGACACAAAGCCTACGTGGCAGGCTAAGAATAGTATAAATAAGAGCCTTTATTTGGCTGAGGTGTATCTGGGGTGAGTGATAAAACCATGCGCCCATATTTATGCGGTCATCTTTTGGAAAAATCCATCCATAACCCTTTTTAAAGAACCCGAAATCAAAAACCGTAATATTATAAAATACCTTTGGAAATGTTTTCGGGAATACATCAAACTCAAGGGCCATTGTCCACTCACGGTTACCAGAATATCCTACTTGTTTATGAAGATTTCCCGTTGTACCTTCAGCGATTATTAAAAACTTTGATTCTATCTGGTTTTTGTCCTTTAACGTAATGGTGACAGAATAAAGTGGATCCAATTGTCTAGGCAAAAAATTACCTTTTTTAAGTTACACCTTGATCCGTTTTTAACGCGTTTTTTCTGCGAGATATTTTTGACGCAAAAATCTCTGGAGGGTAAACAAATTATAAGGCAGAATAATAAAACCCATTTATTGTAAACATTCTTTAGATTTATAACGTCTAATGTGCAAACAAGTCCTGAAGTAGAGAATCCCTATAACCTTGCATAATTAGATACAAATAATTATTTTACCTTGATATTTAAAACTATAATGAGGGTTTCTAAAAATGCATCCCGAGGTCCGTACATGGAATCTAAATTGAAAAAAGTCATACCAAAAAATCGTAATAAGGCGCTGCGTTCCCTGCATGTCAAGGGAAAAGTTTTTTTACCGATACTATTTTTTGCAATGGCTTATCTATCCCTGATGGGTTGTCAAACCCCGGCAAGCTACCGCCTTGAGGCAGACAAGGTATCTAACAATATTATTCGGGAAAAACAGATTCAGGCCTTGGGTAAAAAAGAGGAATTTAGCATAGAGCGGCCAGGTGATATTCTGCGGCATCGTCTTTTAATTGGCCAGAACCTTCCTCATTCTGGGAAGGGCTCTTTGGGTACAAATAAGCTAGAAAAGATAGGACATTGGCCGGAGAAGGACTACCCCAGGACAGATAAACGAACTTCCAAAAACGTAGAGGTATTAGCTGATACGCCTATCCAATTATCTCTTCTGGGGGCATTACAGGTAGGTGCCCGGAATAGCCTTGAGTACCAGACACAAAAAGAACTTGTCTTTCAGTCCGCATTGGATCTTGATCTTGAACGAAGTGATTTTGGTAAGATATTTTCAGTTCAAGCAGAGAATCTTTTGGGCACTGATTTATCAGGTGAAAGCACGATCACTGGCAATCAAACCAGTGGATCAATTGGGCTAAGTAAAACACTAAAAAGCGGGGCCGAGCTTAGCGCCTCCTTAGCAGTAGATTTAGTGAAATTACTTACACAGGATCTTGCCTCGTCATTTGGTATTGTCGGTGATGCGACCATTTCCATCCCTTTATTGAGGGGCTCTGGAAGGCATATTATAACAGAACCATTGACTCAGGCAGAGCGCAATGTTGTTTATGCCATTTATGGATTTGAGGAATTTAAAAAGAATTTCGCGGTCACTATTGCAAGCGATTATCTTGAGGTGCTTAAAAAACTGGATGAAATAGAAAATGCCTCGGAAAACTATCGTAATTTAATAGCATCAACAAGTAGAGCACGAAGCTTGGCAGACGCCGGTCGAGTAACGGAGATTGAGGTTGATCAGGCGCTCCAAAACGAGTTAAGGGCGCGAAACCGATGGATAAGCGCACAGGAATCATATAAAAATAGCCTGGACTCCTTCAAAGGACTATTAGGCTTGCCCCCTGATGCATATGTTGAGTTGGACAGCAGTGACCTAGATAAACTCCTTTCACCTGCATTGAAAATCATTGAGGGCGATGTTCGTGAAGAAGGATTAGGTGACAAAGGAGACACCCTTCCAGGTAATGAACCGCTTGAGGTCGTAAAGCCCAGCCAAAAAAATGTGGGGCCATTTGAAATGGATGCACATGCTGCCATAGAATTAGGCCTAAAAAACCGCCTTGATTTAAGGGTTGCTGAAGGGAAGGTATACGATGCCCAAAGAAAGGTCGTGATATATGCCGATGCATTGCGTGCGGAGTTGACATTATTTGGAAGAGCGGAACTCGGGGAATCGAGGTCTATTGGAACTGCTGATTTGGATAATGCAAGACTTCGAACGGGTAAAGGTATTTATTCGGCTTTACTCACACTTGATTTGCCCTTCGAAAGGACAGCTGAGCGTAATGCCTATCGTAACAGCTACATTGCATTGGAGCAAGCTGTTCGTGATGTACAGGGACTTGAAGATAAGATTAAGCTTTCAATTCGTAAGGGCCTACGTGACATGCATGAATCAAGAGAGAGTCTTAAGATTCAGTCCAGGGCATTGCTCCTTGCTGAGAAACGGGTAAAAAGCACGAACATGTTTTACGAGGCTGGTAGAGCTCAAATGAGGGATTTGCTCGAGGCGCAAGAGGCGCTAATCAGCGCAAAGAATGGTTTAACGTCTGCAGCAGCGGCCTACAAGGTAGCGGAATGGGAATTTCAGCGTGATGCAGGCGTTCTATGGATTAATGAAAAGGGATTGTGGGAAAAGGATTCCCATTAAGGATACAAAAAATGGAAAAAAATAGAAGCAGTCGTCTTTTTAAGAAAAAATACCTAATAATAGCCAGCGCTATTGTTGTTGCTTTAGTTGTCGCGAGTTTAGCCTTTTTTCGAGGCGAACAAGAAACTGCAGCAAACCATATTACCTTTACAGTTAAAAGAGGGCCGCTTACAATTAGTGTTATAGAGTCCGGGACTATAAGTGCGCGGGATCAGGTAATTATAAAAAATGAAGTGGAAGGAAAGACATCTATCCTTTATCTAATTCCTGAAGGAACGATGGTCAAGAAGGGAGACCTTTTGGTAGAGCTGGACGCTAGCGGATTGATGGATCAAAAAATTGATCAGCAGATTAAGGTACAGAACGCGGAGGCGGCATTTATAAGCGCCCGTGAAAATCTGGCGGTAGTGGAAAATCAGGCCCAGAGCGATATGGATAAGGCAGAGCTATCATATTCCTTCGCCAAAGAAGACCTAAAAAAATACCTGGAAGGTGAGTACCCCAATGAGTTGAAGCAGGCTGAATCTAACCTTACCTTAGCAATAGAGGAGGTGACTCGCGCACGGGAAAACCTTGAGTGGTCAAGGAAGCTTGCAAAAGAAAAATATATTTCCCAGACCGAACTGGAGGCCGATGTGTTAACAGTAAAGAAGAAGGAACTAGACCAGGAATTGGCAAAAAACAACGTAGAACTCCTTAAAAATTTTACGCATAAGAGAACGCTAGCCCAACTTGAGAGTGATGTGAAACAGGCCAAAATGGCCCTCGAGCGTACTATTCGCAAGGCAAAGGCTGATGTGGTTCAGGCCGGGGCTAACCTGGAGGCAAAGAAGGCCGAATTTGAACGCCAGAAGGATAAGCTAAACAAAATCGAGGTGCAGATTCAAAAGGCAAAGATACATGCGCCGGATGACGGCCTTGTAATCCACGCTACTAGTGCTCAAGGAGGGCATCCCCGGAGAATGGGTGAGCCGCTTCAAGAGGGACAACAGGCCGTGGAGCGTCAAGAGCTTATCCACCTTCCTACTACAACATCAGCGAAGGCAGAGGTCGCAATTCATGAGGCAAGTCTAGATAAAATCCGAATCGGCCTTCCGGTAAAGATAACGGTTGATGCCCTGCCCGGAGAGACTTTCGTGGGCAGGGTAGAGAAGATCGCACCGCTGCCAAATCCACAAAGCGCATGGCTGAATCCGGACCTTAAGGTTTACGATGCCGATATTTTTCTGGAGAAAAACAGCTCTGCACTTAAAACAGGAATGAGCTGCAAGGCCGAGATAATTGTGGAACAACATAACGATGCAATTTACATACCCGTTCAGGCGGTATTGCGGGTTGGAAGGCAGCCAACTGTTTATGTTATGAATGGGAAAACAGTTGAGCCCAGAAAAATTGAAATCGGGTTAGATAACAACAGCATGGTAAGAGTTGTAAGCGGACTGGAGCCAGGAGAGGTTGTCTCGCTAACACCACCTTTATCTTCTGCCACTATTGAAATTGAAGCAGATAACATCATCCTTGAAACTCATCCTGAGAGCACAGGCACAAATCAAGAAAAAGGAGAGGTCTTAAGAGAGTCAGGGGTAATAAACGCACTGGATGAAGGGACTGTACAAGGAAAGACAGCAAACAGTAGCCTTGATAAGCAGGGAGTTAAGGGCTCTTTCAAATCATCTTATCAGGATTCAGGTAATTTAAATTCTGAACAGAAGAAAAGGCTAAAAGAAAGGCTTCAAGAGATGTCTCCGGAGGAAAGGGAAAAAGTTAGAGCGCTTTTGGAAAAAATGACTCCAGAGCAGAAAGAGGCGTATAAAAACTTGCCTATAGAAAAAAAGGAGCAGATGCTGAATCAGCTTAAAAAAGGCAGCAATAGATAGAAGGTATGAGTGGTTACATGTCCTTGATCTATAACAGTGAAATTATAAGACTCCAAGACGCATATAAAATTTACCTCATGGGGGGTCAGGAAGTAAGAGCTTTAGCAGGCGTGACCATCTCCTTTGAACGTGGTAGTTTCTGGGCGATTATGGGACCAAGTGGTTCAGGTAAAAGCACTATGATGAACATACTCGGATGCCTTGACCGTTTGACCAGAGGTTCCTACTTTCTCGAGGGTGATGACGTAAGCACCCTTGATGATAATTCTCTTAGTGAGCTTCGACTAAAACATTTAGGGTTTATTTTTCAAAGTTTTAATCTTATCCCCCAATTGACTGTGCAAAGGAATATTGAGCTGCCGCTATATTACCTGGGATGGGATTCAGCTAAAAGCGCTGAGCGCGCCCTGGAGCTTGCAAGCATGGTTGGATTGGAGGCCAGAATGAACCATCGCCCTCAGGAGCTTTCCGGTGGCCAGATGCAACGGGTGGCTATTGCAAGGGCCCTTGCAAATGACCCGCAGATTCTCTTCGCAGATGAGCCCACTGGTAACCTGGATACAGCAACAGGGGAACAGATCATGAAATTGTTAGGCAAACTTAATGATCAGGGCAAGACAATCATCATGGTCACCCATGAAATTCATGTTGCCTCTTATGCAAAAAATAGGCTGCACATGAAAGATGGTGCAATTGAGGAGATAGACAGAGCTATTTATGAGACAAACTAGGTTAACCCGCAATATCTTATTGGGTATTGAGAATCTGCTTCTTCATAAGCTTCGGTCATTTTTAACCATGCTGGGTGTTGTCTTTGGTGTTGGAAGTGTGGTTGCCATGCTCGCTGTGGGTGAAGGCGCAAGTCAGGAGGCCCTTGAGCAGATACGAAAGCTTGGGAGCAATAATATTATAGTAACAGGGGTTAAATCTGTTGAGGATGAAACTGCAGGAACAACCCACTCGTTTATGAGCATTTACGGGTTAACCTATGATGATTATCATAGGTTATCTGAGACTATAAACACAGTGGTACAAACTGTCCCCGTAAAGATTATCAGAAAAGAAGGTCGCCTCAGGGACAGAGCAATGGAGCTGCGAGTTGTGGGCACTACATCCGAATGGTTTGGTTTAGTGCAAAGGCCGATTTTAGCGGGACGTGTTTTGTCATCTTTTGATCTAGAAGCCCGGGCCCCTGTCGTGGTTCTCACTGAATACGGTGCCAGAAGACTATTGGCTACAGAAAACACTATAGGGCAGACTCTCCGAATAGGGGGTGATGCATTTAAAATTGTTGGTATTGTTAAAAGCGAAGGTGGTGAGGCTGGGAGTATTCAGATACCAGACCAAAAAGTCGATGCCTATATACCCATTGACGTTGCCCGCGTTTATTTTGGAGATATTAGCCTTAGAATAGCAGCGGGATCATTTGAAAGGGAAATGGTGGAGCTGCATCAGATAATTGTTCAGGTTAACCTGGCCGAGAATGTTGAGGCAACGGCCAGGGCAATCGAGGGAATGCTAACACGATTTCATAAAAAGAAAGACTATGTTATCAGCATACCGCTGGCCTTGTTAAAGCAGGCTGAGACTACTAAAAGAACATTTAACATTGTTTTAGGTTCTATAGCTGGCATAAGCCTCCTTGTAGGCGGCATTGGAATTATGAATATAATGCTGGCCTCAGTGACCGAAAGAACAAGGGAGATAGGTATTAGGCGGGCGCTTGGCGCCAAGAGAAGACAGATCATTACACAATTCCTTATCGAGACCGTTGTACTTTCTACTATAGGTGGAATAGTTGGAATAGGGCTGGGGGTTTTTATACCTAAATTGATAACGTATTTTGCGGCCATGCCTACTGTTATAACCCCCTGGAGTATTGTGCTTCCCCTTTGCATCAGTGTTAGCATAGGTATCATCTTTGGTCTTTATCCGGCAGCACGCGCCTCTGATGTAGATCCTATAGTGGCACTGCGACATGAGTAATGCAGAAGCTTTTTTGTGGTTTAGGTTGCGTTGTTTAATCTTTTTTGGATCTAACTACTCCGCAAATGACACCGGCGCTTCGCTCCAGGGTATAGTGCCACAAAGCCTGCCCTCCCCGTCTCGAGACCTTGACGGGATCGGGAGGTGCGACATTATTGGGATATTATACAGTGGTTATTGATTTTTCAAGGATTTTATATCACATAACTACGTTGCAAAGCCAGGTCTGGGCCAGGGGCACTAAGCCACAAAGAGCATGAAATTACTGTATTAATGGACCTGCTTGATATGCAGCGCAGTAATAGCAGTGAAAAAACCTGACCAGATATGTACTGTTATGCTGATATCAATCTTTTCTTCGTGTCTTGGTATCTTAGTGGCTAAATAGATAGTATTTTTGATCTGATTTGGTATAAAACAGAATTATTTACAACTTAGATACCATTTAAGAGGTATATAGGTAAAAAATATGCGTATCATAATGTTTGCAGGCAAGGGTGGTGTGGGTAAGACAAGCGTTGCAAGTGCAACTGGCCTGAAAGCAGCTGAAATGGGTTATAAGACTTTAATAATGTCTTTAGATATTGCCCATAGTCTTAGTGACATATTTGCCCTCGATAAGGGTTTAATGGATAAGAACAGGGGGATGCCATTTAAGATAGAGGATAGGCTATGGATACAAGAATTGGATATCCAGGAAGAGATACAAAAAAATTGGGGAGATGTTCATAAATACATTTCCAGCCTATTTCATACTGCGGGGTTAGATGAGATATTGGCAGAAGAGCTGGCTATTTTGCCTGGCATGGAGGAGGTGAGTTCCCTCCTATACATAAATCAATATGCGCAAGACGGTAATTTTGATGTAATTATTTTAGATTGTGCACCAACAGGTGAATCATTAAGGTTTATAAGCATTCCGGCGACACTTGAATGGTACATAAGCAAGATATTCAAAATACAACGCAGGGTGGTAGGCTACCTAAGGCCGGTTGTCAAGCGTATTTATGATGTGCCTCTGCCCGAAGACGATTATTTTAAATCACTTAAGAACCTCTTTGTTCGATTGGAGGGAGTGGACCATATACTCACAGACCCAGACATAACTACGGTAAGGTTGGTGGCCAATCCAGAGAAGATAGTTTTGAAAGAAACGCAGAGGAGTTTTTTATATTTCTCATTATATAAAATGTGTATTGATGGGATAGTTATGAACAGGATTTTACCGGGCAACATAGAAGAGGCGTATTTTGATGACTGGAAGAAAGCTCAGAAGGGGTATCTGAAATTAGCAGAGGAATATTTTAGCCCCGTACCCATATTTCCTGTAACTCTTTTTCAAAATGAACCTTTGGGTAAGGACAGATTAAAAAAATTTGGGCATGATATATATGGCACACGTGACCCAACAGAACGTTTTTATGAGGGTCACCCATATAAATTCACCCAGAGGGACGATACATTTATTGTAACGATTAAACTTCCCTTTTTAACAAAAGAAGAGGTAGAATTAACAAGACTCCAAGAAGAAATAATTATTAGGATAGGGGGTTTTAAGAGGCATATGCCTTTGCCAAGGCATGTTTCTAACTATAGCGATGTAAAGGCAAAAATAGACGGCCCTTTTTTACATATTATTTTTGGAGGTAACAAAAATGGAGAAAAAAAAGTCGACAAATGAAGAGGCGATCGGGGTAGAGGAGGCCTTTCGCTCCCTTGGCCGGTTTTTTTCATGGCTTGAAGGAAGGATAAGCCCAAGCTCTGAATTTCGTGAGCATATGAATAAGTCAAGAGTAGAATGTTTAAAGGGATTAAGGGTTCTTATAGATAAAAGAATAGATGACTTAGAGGACAGACACAAAAAGACGGATAAAAGGTCCACCAAGGTAAAGGTAGAGTAAACTATATTTCTTTCAGGCCTTTGAAGGAGAATCCATTTCAAGGCCAAAAAGGAGATAAAGGGATATTTTGCTAACCGCACTATTTGACAAATACATCTAACTATCTCCGCCCACATTTTTAATCATCGCTCCATGACCATCCCTGGGCTAAGACATATCACCTTTTAGTAATTTTTTGTTATCAGTTCACGTTACTCATTATCTGGGATAAAGCTCCCACATGCGGGCCAATTCATCTTCCTCGCAACGAATTTTACGATAATGAATGGCGGTTTTTCCTTTGCGTAGGACACTCACACCAATCTTATTTGTAACATGACCCACATCTGCTGAAAGGACACCTATGGTGTTCAAAGAGTCTATTATCTCCTCTACCATATCAGAGGGGACTGTAGCTGCCAGGGTCCCAGAGGATATCATGCGAAGGGGGTCGAATTTGAAGGCCTCTGCAAATTGGCTGACTATAGGCGAGATTGGCAGACTGGAAAAATCGATTTCAATGCCAACATCTGATAGATTGGAGATTTCCAGTAAAGTCTCTAAAAGACCGCCACGTGTCACATCATGCATGGCTGTTGCCCCACGCTCTGCTAATAAAACAGCCTCCCTGACAACACTAACTTCCCCCATTAGTTGACTCGCCATTTTAATGTCTTTCTTACTGAGCCCGAATTTTTGTGCAACATCTGCAAAGTCTTGGGCCAAAATCGCAGTTCCCTCAATTGCAACGCCTTTCGTAATAATAACATGGTCACCAATTTTCGCGCCACTTGTTCGAACCACCTTGCGACCTGAGGCTGTCCCCAGCGCAGTGACAGCGATCAAAGGTCTGGATAGCCCGGAGGAATAGCCGCTATGGCCGCCAATAATTGAGACACCGATTTCCTTGGCCGCACGTTCCGCGTCACGCATGATTCGGCCGAGCAGCGCCTCATCATTTGGTGTTGGAACTAAAATTAATGGTAAAATCCAGCGAGGAGGCGATCCGCTTGTTGCTATGTCATTGCAAGCAACATGCACAGCAAGCCACCCAACGTTGTCAATAGCCCCCACTATTGGGTCAACATGGGAGATAAGAATATCATCCCCTACGCGTGTCAGCGCAACATCCTCTCCAAAGGCAGCACCTAAGATAACATCGGGGTCCGCTGTCTCAACAAACGGAAACACGCGACGTTTCAGAACCTCCAAAGAAAATTTCGACATTCAGGCCTCCTAATTTTTTGAAATATGTATATATTTAGTTAAAAAAGGCTTATAGGGCTCATAAGGGCAAAATCATAAAATTACATTTGAGTATTATAAACCTAATTATTTTTTAATGACGTATACATTCGTTTGTTTTTAGCGATACTATATCCTTGGTGGAACTCATATGTCAACCTCCATGATTGTTAAAAGGCGCTCTTAGCTTTATTACAATAAAGGGCCAGTACAACAAAAAGAATGGAAAAAATTGCTTTAGGCTCGAGCATATGAAAAATTAGTATTAAACCTTTAACCATTTTCTTTTATTGTTAATTTTCTCGTAGCTGTCTATAATACATTTTATAAGGGAGACACTAAGCCAACAAAAAACCCAAAAACATGATTACCCAATTCTCTTGCATTTTAATTCTATCCGAGGAATTCTTATGAAACAAAGGCTAACATATGAGGAATTAGAAGAAGCCGTTAGAAGGCTAAACCGAGAACTAGCTAAAATGAAGCAGGCAGAAAAGACAATAAGGAGAAGTGAGGAAAAATACCATACGCTTTTTCATGAATCAAGAGATGCGGTTTATATTTCGAGCAGGGAAGGCAAATTCCTTGATGTCAACAGGGCATTGCTAAGGCTTTTTGGCTACTCGAGGCAAGAGATGATAGAAAAATTAAGCGTTAGCCAAATATACGCTAAACCCTCTGAAAGGGAAGTGTTCCGTCAGGAAATTGAAAAAAAGGGGTCGGTTAGAGATTATGAAATAAAGTTCTGCAAAAAGAATGGCAAGGAGATTGACTGCCTGGTTACCGGAACGGTACGTCACTCTATCGATGGAACTGTATCTGGATATCAGGGCATCATTCGAGATGTTACTGAAAAGAAACGCATTGAACGCCTCAGAGATGACATTAACCGCATGATTCGTCATGATCTCAAGTCACCTTTAATAGGGATAACGGGACTCGCAGGGCTTGTAATGAAAGGTAATAATCTTAC
>CAYMVB010000365.1:0-3140 GCA_964393665.1 uncultured Desulfobacteraceae bacterium
TTTTACGGAAAATTACTGATTTGCTCAAGAATAATAGATTTTAGCGTCATCTCCTGGTATAATAAAAAAATAGTTACTATCCAGGTAGATAGGCTGAAGGTAGAAGTCTGATAGAGATAAAACAAGCCTGTCTGCGCACAACGCACAGGCAGGTGTGATCACACAAAACTCCGCGCTTTTGAGTTGACTGATTGATGAGTTGCCGTTATTGGCCTGCAGGATGACCGCAAGGTTTCCGAGGGAAGACCTGTATGGTCTGATGTAAGCATTACGAGTTGTTTGAAATACTTCAGTCTTCAGTCTTCAACCTGAAACCTGGATAGTTACAATACTATAAACTATACTGGCATAAAGGAAAAGGCTTTTGACTGAAAAATATGTAAGGAAAATAGAGAACCTATCCCGGCTTATGGTTTACGTATTAGGAGTAAGTCCGGACGAATTTGGCCTTGTTCCGGACAGGGAGGGCTATGTAGATATTAAAACTTTTCTACAGGCCCTTCACGAAGAACCAAATATGGGTTATGTTAGAGAATATCATGTTAAAGAGGTGTTGTTGTCTGATAGGAATAATAATTTTTATATGGAAGGGAAGAAGATTAGATATGCCAAAAATAATTTTCATGTAATAAACGAAAATAGAGACAAGATAGTAACCCCAAAGATATTATTCAAAGGGGTTAAAAGAAAGGCATACCCCCATATTCTCAAGTTTGGCCTTTTGCCGGGAAGCGATGATTATGTTTCTATGGCAAAAGACAAGGATTTTGCCATCCGTATTGCAAAAAGGATTGATCAAAAACCAGTCCTCTTGGAAATAAAAGCAGGATCTGCTATGAATAATGGGATTACTATCAGGCCGTTTGGTGCGTATCTCTTCCTTGCCGAAAATGTGCCGGCTGAATTTATTCAAGGTCCACCGCTACCCAAGGAGACGTTTAAGGAAAAAACTCCACCAAAGAAAGAAATGGATAAAAGCCCGGGCACCTTCACATTAAAGATAGAAAAAGATCTTGACCTTGAAAGAAGAACAAAGGCAAAAAAGCGTTTCACCTGGAAAGAGGAGGCAAAAAAGAGCAGGAAGAAAAAAAGAAATCACATAGAACAAGACTGGGAAGGCCTTTTTTAGCCTCTTTAGTCAACCAGACGGATAAGTATATGGATGAAGGAAAAATTATAGAATATATAGATCAAAGAAAAACTATCCTTTCATGCTGCATCAAGGACAAGGTGAACAAATTGCAGCTCTTAACGATATCAAACCATGAAGTAAGCATCCCCCCAAAAAGGGCTCTCCTTGTTTCTGCTTCGAGCATAAACACCTCTAAGCCCAGAGAGGAATTAATCAATAATCTGATAGCAATAGATAAAAAAAGGGCAGAATATGCATCAAAGGTGGTCGTGGAAGATTTATGGGAGCTGACCTATGACGAAAAAGAAATATTTCCCTTTGCCTACCTTGCGCAACTTGCGTTTGGTGAAAATATTACAGATGACCATGTATCGGCAATTTTAAGGGCCCTCTTCGCTGAGGGTACATATTTTAAATTAAAAGACAAATTTTTCGTCCCTAATAGCCCGGAAAAAGTAGATCAAATAAAAAAGACTAGGGAGGCAGCTCAGGCAAGGGAAAAAGAAATTAGTGAGGGTGCAGGATTTTTAAAGCAAATAATGCATAAAAAAATCCCAAAGGATCTCCCTATAAAGGACAAATTTGCCGATTTACTTGTACAGCTTGCCGTTTACGGAAAAGATGCCCAGAATTTCAAGCTGGGGAAAGAAATGTTCTCTCGTGCCGGGATAAAAGACACGGGTAAGGCTCGAGGGCTGCTCATTAAAATTGGCGTATGGAAGGAAGACGAAAACCTAGACCTCTATCGATTTAAGACAAGGATCAACTTTGGTGAAGATCTCCTTTTAGAGGCAGCCAATGTTGAAACAATAGATACAAAAATCTCTGGCAGGGAAGACCTCAGAAATCTTGAAATTTTTACAATTGACGGGGTATTAACCAAGGATTTTGATGATGCGTTAAGCTTTGAGCCTCATAACGAAGGATACACCCTTGGTATTCACATAACTGATACAAATCCTTATATCCAGGTTGACGGGCCTTTAGATATTGAGGCCTTACATAGGGCAAGCACTATATATCTGCCGGAGAGGCAGATCTCGATGCTCCCAACTGACCTTTCCCATGATACATTAAGCTTGAAGAAAGATGCTGATAGGCTGGCAATATCCCTTTTTGCAGATTTCGACAAGGACATGGAGCTTGTAAACTATCGATTTTTACCTACTATTATTCGGGTTGCACACCAGTATACATACGATGAAGTTAATTCCGTCTACAAGGATGAACCTGTTTTTTTAAGATTATATCAGTTGGCCATGAATCTTAGAAAAGACAGGGAGGTAAATGGAGCATTGCTTATACCCCTTCCTGAGATCGACTTCCAATTTTCCAACAACTCAGGGATTGATATTAAGCTTATTGAGCAAGATACACCGTCCAGGATTATTGTATCAGAATCCATGATACTCTATAATCGTTTGGCAGCAAAGTTTGCCTCTGAAATAGGGCTTCCAATTCTCTATAGAAGCCAGGAGAAGCCACAGGAAAGATTGGCAACCGACGAATTCAGCTACATTTATTATGTGTTCCAACAAAGGAGAAAACTTCGTCCCCTTCTGGTTGATACCTCGCCGTTGCCTCATAGCGGACTTGGAGTAGATTCTTATACAAATGTTACATCACCATTAAGAAGATATTTGGATATGGTTGTGCAAAGACAACTTTACGCTGCATTGCTTAATAAAAGGCCTATCTATAATGAGGCCAGGCTTAAGGACATCAATATGCTGACTCAGCAGACGTTAAAGGATATTTTTCTTATCAAAAAAAATAGGATGAGGCATTGGATTTTAAAATATCTTTCCAAAAAAATAAATGAAAAATTCAGTGCAATTGTTTTTCAGAAATTAGGTTATAAATACTTAATAATATTAAAAGATCTTATATTTATTTCTGATATCCCAGCACCAGACAACCAGGAGTTGCAATTAGGACAGGAAATACATGTTATAGTTAAAAAGGCTAATCCGTTAGAAGATACACTCGTCTTTGAATTGGCAGATTA
>CAYMVB010000366.1:0-2713 GCA_964393665.1 uncultured Desulfobacteraceae bacterium
TTGAAATTTGAAATAATTATCTATCCTTACAATGATCAACCTGATAATTATGGTGCTGAGATTGTATGGTTAGGGGATGGTGTAGGTTTTGTCAAGGGGGAAACACACGAGAATGCCTATGGATATATCTTTACGAGGAATGGGATGACCCGAAGACTCTTGAGCCACAATATTCATAAACCATCAGAGTTTACTGTTGACCAGAGGGCGATTAAGGATATTTACACCAAGGCTGAGGGCTTTATTGCAGAGGAGAGGATAGATGAATTAATGGGTTTGTATTCCAGTTCATATATCTCAGAGTGTCTCAATAAGGAGGGTTTAGGTAACATCTGGCAGAATGTATTTGATGAACATACTGATCTTTTATTTCTTATGAGCCCTGGTGAAATTGTTATTAATGAAAATAAGGCCCAGGTTACGTTAGAACTTCTTTCAACAGGTATACACGAGGATAGCGGGCAGCGATGGTGGAATTGGGAGAGATATGCTGATTTTTTTATAAAGGAAGCTGGTGCGTGGAAAAATTATGGTGATCAGCTTGATTTTATTCCGTCAGGAGCTAACGTATTTCTTCGCAGAGTCCCCAATGGTGAATCTTTTGTTATAGATTTGGATTTTCTGGATTGCAATGGAGAATACATCACTGCACCTGATAACATAGCCTTTTTGACAATTGATGGGCCTCCTGAGACAATTATTTCGGCAGACGGCATTACAAATGGAACGAATGGTTTTTACACATTTACCCTTGAAGATACCAATGGAAATATATGGCAATCTACAGACTATTTGGACCTTGACCTTGCTCAACCCCTAAATCCACCTGAACTTACATCGCCAGATGATGGGGCCGTTAATATTTCTCCAGGGGAGGTATCCCTTATCTGGAACACTGTTGACAATAGCGATTACTACTGGGTTGATTTTACTGACATATCAGATGCTCGGCAGGAGAGTCCTACAGAGGTTATAGCAACTTGTCCCGCAGATACAACATTTGAGTGGGGTGTTATTGCAAGGCATTGGGATATATATGGGCCATGGGACGGGGATTATGATTATGAATCAATAAGTGACTGGTGGTCTTTTACAACAGCAGCCCAGTAAACGTGATCATAGTAGTTCTATTATTCCGGAATAAGCTCTGCAACAAAGCTCCCTACAATTACCTCACTCTTTATTCTGACAGGAGTTCTTTTTTCTTTGGTCACCCATACCTGAAGGCTGGCATTTTTGCTTTTTTCGAATACTCCCTTTAAATCGCTTAACTCTGGTTCAACGAGATAGGTGTCATATGTTTTCTCTTGTACTTTTATTTTTTCCTCTTTTATAACATGTGCTTTACCCAAAATACACCTTTTTCCATCCGTTACAGGGCGCTGAATCTCCTTATTTACACAGAGCTCAGCTACACGAAAGTAGTAAAAAACAGATAAAGGGTCAAATGCCCCTGACAGAAGCGGGGCGGTCTTTTTATTTTTACCAAAATCCGAATATGTAGCCACCATCTTAGCCCAGTCGAAATTGACTATAATATCTCTCTTATTCCTCCCCTTCTTGCGGTTTTTGTAAAGTATTGAGTTTGTCAATTCATAATCCGTGTATGCATCTATTCTGTTACGAACTTTATAGAAAATGTCAACGAATGAGTTAGTTCTGGCAGTCATAACAAAATGGTTAACCGTAGTTCCATGTAAAGTTTCTGGAGGAAGTACCTCGAGCACTGCCTCGCCGGCAGGTATGGGGCCCCATCTGACTTGAAATGTCAATTTTTCACCGTAATCAAAAGGGAGCTTTTTTTCATCAATATCCAATCCCATACATTGCGTGGAATGAGATATAGATATAATCCCCATTGTAATAATAGTGAAAATGAATATGCGGATTCCCAATCGATTTGTATATTGTAACACGAATCTTTTTCCTGGCTTTGTGCAAAAAAGCAATAAATTTATCCTACGTATTTTAGATGGGTAAGAAAATATATAAATACAGAGAAAAATGCAGCAATAATGGGTGTAGCGATCCAGCCCGAAAATACGCCTATAATTGGCCTCCTTTTTAGTGCCTCTGCCCTTTTAAGAAGTCCAATTCCCAAAACAGACCCTACCACGGCCTGTGATGTAGACACAGGAACACCAATGATTGCATATATATGAATTGTTATTGCATTTGAGAGCACTACTATGAGGGCGGAGTATGCGTCTAACTTAATGATGCCTTTTCCAATGGTATGCATCACGCCTCTACTGAATGTTAAAATACCAAGGGCTATGCTTGCGCCTCCAATTGCAGTTGCAGCATTTATAGAAAGAAGGCCGGCACCATAAAAGACTGCTGTTACATTGGCAACATTATTTGCACCAAGGGCATAAGCACCGTAGCATCCTGCAATTATAAGGCTAGACCTCATAAAAAAGTCATAGTCCCATAGGGATAGCCTTAGCCTATTTAAACCTTTTGCCAGTAGCAAATGTAATATAATGCTTATTATGCAAGCACCAATTGGGGTTCCTATCCAGCATAGAAGAATTTTATTAAGTCCTGCCAGCTCTATGTTTTTTTGCATGATTCCAACACCTATTATAGAGCCAACAACAGCCTGGGATGTAGATACCGGTAGCTTTAATATAGTCATAATTGTTACTGATATGGCAGCAGCAAGGGAAGATATAACTGCTTTATTTAAATTCATAACGGATATAGTGCT
>CAYMVB010000367.1:0-2107 GCA_964393665.1 uncultured Desulfobacteraceae bacterium
TTGGCGAACCAACTATTGGTGTGGTGATCGAACCTGCAACCGGAATGGAGCTCTATGCTTGCAAAGGCAATGGTGCGTATAAAAATTGGATATATAAAAAGGCTACGCCATTTAAAATAAAAATCCTTGATACTAAAAATGTGGATAAATTGCGCCTTGCTGTAAGTAGATCCCACAGAGACCAACAAGTAGACAGGTTCATGGAATTGATGTCCATCCACCAAGAGATACCTTCCGGCAGTGTTGGCAGAAAAGTGGCTATGGTTATCAATGGAATTGCAGATTTATATGTTCACCCATCGAAGGGGACTAAGCTATGGGATACATGCGCCTGTGATGCAATTTTATCAGAGGCAGGAGGCTTATTACTATCAGGAACTGGAGAAAAAATAGAATATCTCAGACCGGATAAGGATGTTGAAAACAATAATGGTCTTTTAGCAGGCACGCCTAATGTCATGGATCTAGCAATAAAGGCCTCAAGAAAAATCTGGGGATTAGACTAAACAAATTAAGGCTATAGCATATAAAATCTAAGATTTTCCTAAAAAGTCAGCTATAGCCATAGAAAGCCCTTCGGCTGTGTACTTATTTGCAACTATACTTACCTTTAAACCCTCCTTCATAGCCTCCCTTTCAGTTACCGGGCCAATACAGGCTATTTTTGACCTTACTATCTTATCAAATGCAGGTCTGTTTTTAAACATAGCCACAAAATTTCTAACCGTTGAAGGGCTGGTAAATGTAACGACATCAACCTCCTCTTTCATTAACATATTAAACTCTACTTGGTTGTCTCGTGGCCTAACTGTCCGATATGCTTCAACCTCATCTACAAGGGCCCCCATTTCTCTTAGCTTTTCCGGGAGATACTTTCCGGCTATGAGAGGCCTTGGCATCAAAATCCTCTTACCAACTATATCGTATGCCTCTAGGGCCGCTGCAACACCCCCGGAGAAGTAATCTTCCGGTATTAAATCAGGCCTTATCCCCCTTTCAACCAATGCCTCCTCACTTTTAGGACCTATTGCCCCAATTTTTGCATTCCCCATACTTCTTGCATCCTTTCCCGCGTTATATAGCCGATCAAAAAAATACCTCACTCCATTGACACTCGTAAATAATATCCAGCCATAAACAGAGATATTTCTAATGGCCTCATCCAGATCTTTCCAACTCTTAGGAGGCTCTATCGTAATTGTTGGAAGAAGTATACACCTGGCACCCAAATCCCTTAGCCGCCTTGTAAAATCATGTGCCTGCTCTTGTGGCCTCGTAACCAAAATAACTTTTCCAAATAAGGGCCTTGATTCAAACCAATTAATACGTTCTTTAAGATTTACGACGTCGCCTATTATTATTACACCGGGTGGCTTGAGGCCCTGCTCGGTACATTTATCACAAATATCTCCAAGGGTGCCTGTCACTGTCCTCTGATTTGGTGTAGTCCCATTGCTGACAACACCTGTAGGTGTTTTTTCTGAAAGTCCGTTGTCTATCAACTTACCTGCTATCTTTTCTAAATTTGCAATACCCATAAGAAATACAAGGGTGCCGGAAAATTTTGCGAGGGATTTCCAATTGATCTTAGATTTATCCTTTTCAGGGTCCTCATGGCCCGTTATGAGGCAGGCAGCAGATGAGTAGTCTCTATGAGTAAGCGGTATACCGGCATATGCAGGCACGGCAATAGCAGACGTTATTCCGGGAATTATCTCAAATGTAATATTGGCCCTTGAGAGGGATTCCGCCTCTTCACCACCTCTACCAAAAATAAAAGGATCACCTCCTTTTAATCTGGCTACAGTTAGGCCTTCTTTTGCCTTTTCAACCAAAAGCCTGTTTATATCTCTCTGATGCATAGTATGCAATCCGCTTTTCTTGCCTACATAAATAATCTCTGCATCACTATCCGCCAAAGACAGGAGTGATTCATTTACTAGATAATCATACACAACCACACGAGCTGACTTAAGGCACCTAAGCCCTTTTAAGGTAATCAGGTCCGGGTCGCCTGGTCCTGCGCCAATAAGATACACCATTCCTGTTTTCTTCCCTGTCACAATTTTCCACCCTTAGTGTTACTCTGCTTTATCGTTCAAATAGG
>CAYMVB010000368.1:0-9915 GCA_964393665.1 uncultured Desulfobacteraceae bacterium
AGCTTATCGATGGGGAAAAGAAACCTAAGTTAATCAACGATGGTCTAAAACCTTATTATCGGCTTCTCCCGGAAAATCAAAAATATTTATTCAAATCACTGGCCGTAATACCGCTTACATTTGATGGCAAGATAATTGGCAGCCTCAATATGGGAGACTATTCCATATTTCGGTTCCAACCTGCTATGGGCATTTTTTTTCTCTCTCAACTGGGCGTTAAGATTTCTATTTGTATCTCCAACATATACACAATAGAAAAGCTTACACAGCTCATCATCAGAAATCCAGTCACCCACTTGCTCAATGGCAATGAAATGGAATATATGCTGAAAAGAGAATGTAAGCGCTCAGCCCGCTACGGCACCCCATTAACATTACTCTTTCTTAATATCGATGATTGTAAAAAAGCCGGAAATAATACTATCAATCAATATGAGATGCAAATCGTTAAATATGCAGCAGATAACCTGTTAACAATAACCAGGGGAGAGGATACTATCTTTCAACTCTCACAGGCCAAATTTGCTATAGTCTTGCCAGATCAGGGCCCAGATCATGCTCTAAAGCTTTCAAAACGAATCAATGCGTTTTTTGACAAGCACCCCCTTAAAATTGACACCACCACACTTACTCTATCAATGAGGTTTGGTATAGCATCCACAAAAAACTCTAAAATCAATAACGCATCTGCCCTTATAGATAAGGCGAACGAAAGATTAAACAAAGTTAGAACACTGATGTCATGATTGCATATTAGGTGTCAGAGGTCAGAGAACAGAGATCAGAGGCCAGAGGACAGGGATCAGTGATAAGTAACAATACATGGGGCTCAGGGTAAATTTAGGTTAATGTTTAATTTTCGATGTTCGATTTTCGATTTTCGATGTTCCAGTTTTAGCTATAATTGCTGGGCCTCAGGGTACATCTCACTTCTCTGGCGCAAAAGGACTTTATCATTATCATGGGGTGCGGATAACAGTAAGTATTCTGTTAGAGAAAGATTTAACCACCTTCCTCTCATCTCTCTGTGGCTCGGTGGTGAATAATTTTTTCTCTGGGCCCAAAGGCCAGTGGTCGACATCGTCGCTTAGAAAACGTTTAAGACGGTACCCCATGATGTTAATTCCCCACTTTTCATGGTTGTACGAGACTTCCCACTATCATGCGGCCATTTTCTACTTGACACACAATAGCAATTTCCCTATACTTTTTGTCACAATAGAAAATTTATTACAAATAAAAAACTTCCTGTTATATATACCTATCAAAAAAACAAACAAATCTTTGTAACTACATAGGTATAGTGCCACAAATGCACTAAGCCGCAAAGAGTATGAAATTATTGCATTGATGGGTCTGCTTGATATGCTGCGTATAAATAACCTGACCACATATGTATTGTTATAGTTATATGAGTCTTTTCTTCGTGTCTTCGTGGCTTCGTGGCTGAACAGATACAAATCTTTTAAATTATGGAGGTTTGTCGTGAAAGCTGTAAAGTGGCTATCAATTATTTTTGGCTCCCTCATTCTTTTAGTAATCCTTACGATTATCCTTGCACCAATGTTCATAGATGTGCAGAAATATAAGCCTTACATTGAGGACAAGGTTACTGAAACTACCGGAAGGCCTTTTTCCATTGGCGGCGATCTTGATCTCTCTGTTTTTCCATGGCTTGGGATATCTTTGTCGGACCTTCATTTAGGAAATCCGTCCGGATTTAAAGAAAAGGATTTTGTGAATGTGGAATCCTTTGAAGTCCGCGTCAAACTTCTTCCCCTTATCTCAAAAAAGCTTGAAGTAAAGCGTTTTATTATGAAAAGACCCCATATTTTATTGATTAAGGGCGAGGATGGTGTCGGCAATTGGCAAGGTCTTGCAAAGGCTTCAACAGGTGAGCGCCTTGCCGAAAAAGCAAAGGAGACGAAGGAGACAGAAAAGAAAATTCCAGCAGGCAAGTCACCCATAAAACAATTGATAGTTGGTGAATTTGCTGTCACAGATGGGCGAATACTCTGGATAGATCGTGCTAAGGATGACCAAAAAGAGATATCGAATATTAACCTGGAACTTGATAGTATCTCCCCTGATCAACCAATTCATCTTGAATTGTCTGCTATGCTGGATGAGTCGCCGGTAAGCCTTGAAGGAACCTTAGGCCCCGCAAAGCTGGATTCACTTCAGGGTACTATTCCAGTTACTCTCTCTATTAAGGCCCTCAATGAGTTGAACATACAAATAAAGGGAAATGTGATAGACCCGGCTTCATTACATAAATTCGATTTTGACATTCAGGTAGATCCCTTCTCTCCGAGAAAGGTGATGAAGGCTATGAAGCAGGAATTACCCTTTCAGCCAGGCAACCCTCAGTCATTAACTAAAATCGCCCTAAAGGCCCATGTAAGAGGATCTAGTAAAAATGTTTCCGTTTCCGAGGGTACTCTGGATTTGGATCAATCAAAAATTGACTTCAATTTTACGGCCAAAGAATTTGAAAAACCAAACCTCTCTTTTAATATAAACCTTGACCAAATCGACATGGATGGATATCTGCCCCAGGGAACGAGAGAAGAAAAAACGGAACAGGCAGAGCAGGAGAAGAAAACGAGACCGGACTATGCGCCTTTAAGGAAACTGGTTATTAATGGGGAAATAAAAATAGGACAACTAAAGGCCTATGGGGCAAAAATTGAGGATATTTACATGAAAATTACAGGCCTGGGTGGGAAAATCCGATTTGATCCCTTAGATATGAAGCTCTATCAAGGCACTGCGTCCTCAGATGGCACGCTTGATTTTAGACAAAACTTACCTCAAATTAACATCAACCTTCAGGCACAGTCAATTAAGGCCAACCCGATAGTGAATGATCTCTTAAAAAAGGATATTATAGAAGGGACCCTGGAATCAAAGATAAGCCTTGCGATGACCGGGGATGAGGTTGGCAAGATAAAATCCAGTATGAACGGAAATGGATCTATGGTCTTTCGGGATGGTGCTATAAAAGGGATTGACCTGCCAGGGATGATCCGTAATGTGAAGGCATCCTTTGGCCTGGCTGAAAAAGGAAAGCGGCTCAAAACAGACTTTGCAGAATTTAGCATGCCTTTTACCATAACAAACGGTGTCTTTAAAACGAATAACACTAACCTCCTTTCACCTCTTCTTCGGGTAAAGGCTACCGGAAAAGCTGATCTAGTAAAAGAATTAGTGGATTTCAGGGTGGAACCCAAGTTCGTAGCCTCTCTTAAGGGACAGGGGGATACCATGGAACGTCTTGGGCTCACCGTCCCGATAATAGTGAGCGGAAGTTTCGAATCTCCCAGCTTTAAGCCTGATTTGGCAGGAATTGTAAAAGGTGCTCTGCCTTCCTCCTCTGACCTAAAGGACTCTATGCTCGGGCCTAATAAAGAAGAAAAGCCTTCCATAGATGAGAAAAAGGTTAAAGATTTATTGAAAAAATTACCCTTTGGGGAATAGAGGGGCCGTTTTGAAAAGAATAAATGAGCTTCTTAATTTTCTCAAATATGACCTATGGCGCATTCGGTTAGGCCAACTTCCTACTCCGAAATCCTTTCTTCTAAAACAATTGCGTATCATTATCCTTTCATTAAGGGGTTTTAATCAGGATAAGTGCAGCCTAAGGGCCTCTGCCCTCACCCTCAACACCCTTCTATCCATTGTTCCCCTGGTTGCTATGGCATTTGGTGTTGCCAAGGGTTTTCACATGGAGCAGCGCCTTCAAAAAATCCTCATTGAAAAGTTTAGCGGGCAGGAGGCTGTTATCGAAAAAATTATTGATTTCGCCCAGAAAATGCTTGAAGAGACAAAAGGCGGTTTAATCGCCGGTGTGGGAGTTGTCCTGCTGTTCTATTTTATTATCCGCTTATTGGGCAATATCGAAAATTCCTTTAATGACATCTGGGGAATTCAGCAAGGAAGGACCTTAATAAGAAAACTAAGCGATTACCTTAGCATGATACTTATCTGCCCTGTTCTCCTGGTCATGTCGAGTAGCATGACTGTTTTTATTACAACGCAAATAAATCTCATAACGGAGAAGATATCCCTGATAGGAGCATTCAGCCCATTAATTTCCATCGGCTTAAAATTGCTGCCTTATGGCGTCATTTGGCTGCTCTTCACCTTTATCTATACATTTATGCCAAATATCAGGGTTCGTATTGGGTCTGGTTTGTTAGGAGGGATAGTGGCGGGCACCATCTACCAGATTTTGCAATGGATTTATATAACCTTTCAAATAGGTGTGTCTAAGTACGGGGCTATTTACGGGAGCTTTGCCGCCTTACCTTTATTTCTGGTCTGGTTGCAGGCAAGCTGGATGATTATGCTCTTTGGGGCTGAGATAAGCTTCGCCTCGCAGCATGTAGATACCTACGAATTCGAACCAGACGCCTTAGAGGCAATGCCATCCTTCCGAAGACTCCTATCTCTAAGAATTGCTCAACTTTGCGTAAAAAACTTTCAGGGGGGCATTCCCCCTTTGAGCGCTGATCAAATCTCCCACACACTTGAAGTTCCCATACGCCTTGTTAACCTATTGCTGTATGAACTTCAAAAGGCTGGAGTCCTTTCCCAGACCAAAGACAATAAAGGTGGTCAACCTCGCTTCCAGCCGTCCAGGGATATAAACGACATGAGCCTGTCATGGGTTATCCATGCCCTGGATAATATCGGCACAGATAAAATTCCGGTTAGCCGAACGGAGGAAATCAAAAAGATCAGCAAATCCCTCAGGGAATTCCAATCAACCATCGAACAATCAGAGGCGAATTTATTATTAAAGGATATTTAGGAACCCCAAACTTGGAATTTAGCACCCAGCGCAATAAGCAAAACGCAAAAAATATAAACAGCAAATTGATACAATATCCTAAAGCTACTTTGCGAGTCAGTTCAGCTTAGGGTGAAAATCAATAATGTTTAGCCCATTCCATTTTGTCTTTTTACCGAAGTTACCTATCGTATGGATTTATTATAAGATATTTTTTAGATGCTTTTTTTACAGGTACATATATTCAAGCTAACTTTGCCAGCTTAACCGTATAACTACAATATTATGCGGGTATTTTGTTCTTGACTTAAAGCCTTACTCGCTTTATAATTTTGATTATTAAAAAACATTTCAAAGCATAAACATAAAGTAATATAAAACGCTTTAAGAAATAATCTTTGATCTTTCACCGAATATTACTTTATAGTATCTTGTTTAGAAATCACAAGAAAGGAAGGAGGTAGGTGCAATGAAAAAACTTATTGTTTTGATTTTTCTGAGTGCATTTCTTTTTGGATGCGGTGCTGCAGCACAAAAATCGGAGTTCTGGGACCATGACACAATGTATAAAAATAACGAGCATTTATGGTATAGCTGGACTGGCTATCAAAACCCAAACGCTGAGTGGGCCGAAAAATCTAAGGAACAGGAATGGTGGGGCATCGAAATACCCTATAATCCTAACAAGTGATTGCATTTTTATCTGCTTCACATACCTTTACATGGGGATATGTACATTCTTTTTGCGTACGAAATGAATTTTTTGGGCTCCACCACCGATGTATTCAGGGTATCTTAGCCGAAATTTATTTCTTTCAATTCGGCAAAAAATCAATAGTTTTATGCGCTTAAACGGTCATATAAACTATCACGTGCCCCTTTGAAGCATGCATTTAAATGGTTTTTGCAAACATTCTGCCATCGAAGGAAAAGGTGTGCGAAGGCACCCTTCTAAACGCTACTGCCAGCCGGGTGAACATGGCTACAGGAATGTTAGAGCTCCTTTTTCATGTCATTTATTTAAAAATCCGGTAGCAAAAAAATCAATAGGTGCACCTGAAGCCAAATTTCAAACCTCGCAAAGACTTATTTTGTTATACTTCATTGAAACGACTGGCATGAGTTATTAAACCCCAAATCTGGCCAGTGTCAGGAGTTATAGCAACGACAAAATGTTAACAAGAAATCATAAGCTCCCTTCTTTCGAGGTCAAAATCCATTATTCTTTTAAAAAAATCATGACCGGGTCTGACTTATCTCACCGCCGGCTACCCCTTATGGCCTCTGTAAGCACTAACCCTGGGCCTGTCGTTTGGATTACAGCATGCGGTCATGGCGATGAAGTTAGTGGCATTGTAGTTATCCATGAAATATTCAAGGGTATTCGACGTCGTCTTATTCAAGGCTCGGTTAAAGCATTTCCACTCATGAATCCACTTGGATTTGAGATGGTATCTCGGAATATTACCGTCAGCAAGGAGGATTTGAATCGGTCTTTTCCTGGCAATCCAAATGGATCTTTAGGAGAACGTATAGCACATCGTATTTTTAGCACCGTTTTAGAGGAAAGGCCTGCCCTTGTCTTGGACCTTCATAATGACTGGATAAACTCCATCCCTTATGTTCTTTTGGACCGTGACCCTGGAGTTTTACATAAAGGTGCTTATGAAAAAACAATACGAGCAGCTAAAAAGGCCGGGCTGTGTTTGATTGTAGACTCTGAGGAGCTAAGAAAAAGCCTCTCCTTTAATCTTCTTTTACATGACATTCCTGCCATAACACTTGAGCTTGGAAAACCTTACGTAGTCAGCGAATCAAACGTTGCCTATGGAATTCAAACTATCTGGAATATACTTTCCCATCTTAAGATGGTCGACCCGCTTGAAAAAGCCTTCCAGTACCCTCTATCTCCCCCATATGGGCATGGGAATCTCCTCAAATATTCCGACAAGCCTTATGGCTCCAAAACAGGAATTATCAGGTTTCTAGCCAAGCCAGGCGATGTAGTTAAAACAGGTCAACCCTTAGCCAAAATCGTCAACGCCTTCGGCAGACATCAAGAAACAATAACTGCCATTAAGGATGCCATTGTCCTTGGTCATTCTGACTCTTCAGCTGCCTTCCCGGGCATGCCCATTATGGCATTTGGTATTTCTGAAACCCATGACCGTATATAAAAAAGCTGTCTCCAAAAAAAATAAATAGTAAAATCCTCCTGTAACACAGGCCATAAATATGGAAGAGGGTCTTTAAAAGAAATCACACCATATTCTTTCCTGGATAGAAATTAATGCTTCTTATATGAAACCCCGTTCACAATGCTATAGACAATCGGGATAATAAATAGGGTAAGAAACGTAGCAAAGAGTAACCCTGAAGCTACTGCAACAGCCATAGGTGATCTTAATTCCGCCCCTTCCGAGTGACTTAAGGCCATCGGAAGCATTCCAAGTATAGTCGTAATAGCAGTAACTAAAATGGGCCGAACCCTTACCAATGCCCCTTCTACAATAGCTGTTCCAAAGTCAATTCCGTTCCTTTTCAATCTGTTTATATAGTCTATCATAACAATTGCATTGTTCACTACGATTCCAGTAAGTATCAATACACCCATAAGGGCCGGTACAGAGAGGGTTTTTCCAAAACTATAGAGTCCAAAAATTACACCTATAAATGCCAGGGGAACAGTAAACATAATGACAAAGGGCGTAGATAGTGATTCAAATTGGGCTGCCATAATCATATAGACCAACAAGATAGCTATGAGTAAAGACCAGAAAAGCGAAGAAAAGGCCTCTTGCATGTCTTCGTAGCGTCCTCCATATTTGACAAAATATCCCTCAGGTAGCTTTACCTCAGCAAGCTTTTCCTTTATGTCTTCTACGATACTGCCAAGATCTCTCCCAAAGTAATTTCCCTCCACTGAAACCACCCTCTCCTGATCTTCCCTTGTTATCTCGACCGGACCCTTTCCATACCCAATATCCGCTACCTGATACAGGGGTATCTGAGGCCCCAATGGAGAGGAGATAGTAATATTGCGTATATCACTTACTGAGTTTCTGTCAATACCCTGAAAACGCACCCTGAGGTCATATTCGTCACCCCCTATTCGATATCTGCTTGCCACCACTCCAAGAAATGCCTCTTTTACCATGCTGCCTATCATGCCGGCCGTAAGCCCTAACCTTGCAGCCTTTTCTCTATCTACCTTTACCTGAATTTCCGGCTTAACAGACCTAAGGCTCAACTCAATATCCTTGAAACCAGTGATATCCATGCAACTTTTCTTAATTGATGCACTAATTTCCTTGAGAACAGAGAGATTCTTACCAAAAATCTTAATCTCTATTGGCGACTTCCCTCCACCGCCCATCATAACCTCACCAATATCTATAAAATTAAAGTCAGCCCCCTGTATGTCTGGAAGCTTTCCGCGTATTGCATCAATTATCTCATCTGATGACCGAACCCTTTCCTCCTTATCCACAAGCTTGACCATTATCTCTGCTTCATTTACATCTGCCGCCCCCATACCCCAGGCAAGATCAATCTTGGTCATCTCTGATAGCCCGATAAATGGGGTGATATATATCGTCTCAGGTTGATCAAGCACGATATCTTCAATCTGACTGACCACCCTGTTTGTTTCCTCCAAATTAGTACCCACAGGCATCTTTGCCATCATGGACAATATTGGCATATCCTGCTTCGGCATAAATTCCATTCCTAAATGCGGTATCATGTAGATCGCCCCCACAACAAGCAAAGCCATGGCAAATAGGACTGTCTTTCTGTGCCGCAGGGAGAGCATAAGGGATCTCCTGTATATATTTCTGATAGGCTCGAACTTAATCTTTCCCCTTTGTTTGCCTTCTTCCCTGTATTTTCTCTTCCTCCCTAAAATAATAGAGGCAACCATAGGTACTATGGTGAGAGATACAAATAATGATGCCAGAAGCGCAAGGCAAACAGTTACCGCCAATGGACGCGAGAGCTTTCCAGCTATGCCTGAGGTTAATACCATAGGCAAAAATATAGCCATTGTTGTCAACGTGGATGCCGTTATAGCCATTCCAACTTCACTTGCACCGGACCTTGCGGCCTCATCACTTCCCTCACCTAATTCATTCAGGTGCCGGTAGGTGTTCTCAATTACCACCACCGCATTATCAACCAGCATGCCAATCCCTAAAGCCAAGCCCCCGAGTGTCATGATATTAAAGGTGTAACCAAAGCCATAGATACCCATAAAGGTAGTAACCACGGAGAGCGGTATTGCTAAGGATATAATCAAGGTAGGCTTCCAATTTCCAAGGAAAAGAAGGAGGACTATAATAGCCAGTATAGCCCCCTCAATTGCATTATAATTTGTCCTCTTGACCACCTTCTTGATAATTCTGGAATGATCTATTACTGCGTGGAAGTTAACCCCTTCCGGAATCTCTTCACGCATTTCTTCGAGCGCATTTTTTACCCCGTCGATAACCGCCACAGTATTTGCACCCGATTGCTTAAGCACCATCATTACCAGGGAATCTTTTTTATTGGTCCTTGAATAGTTTCTAATCTCTTTATGCGTATCTTTTACCGTTGCTAAATCTTTAATGTATACGGGTGTACCACCTTTGACAGCAACAATAGTGTTTGAGATAGGCGCAAGGGACTTATACTCACCCAGGGTTCTTACCAGATACTCCGTATAACCCTTGCTCACATGTCCTGCTGAGATATTCAAATTCTCCCTTTTTAATGTATCTATGACCTGGCTCATAGAAATATTGTAGGCACTCAGTCTATCCCTATCAACAAAGACATTTATCTCTCTCTCCAGGCCCCCTGAGATCCAGCAACTTGCTACTCCCTCCAATCTCTCGATTCTTGTCTTAATAGTATCTTTTACATATTGCCTGAGCTTTATCGTATCATCCATCCCTGTTATGCCGTAAAAAAGAATGGGCATGTCAGACATGTTAAATTTAACAACCATAGGGCTGTCTGCGTCCTCAGGGATAAGATCCGCTAACCAGGAGATTTTATCCCTGACATCCTGGGCGGCAAAGTCGAGTAAGGTGCCCCATTCAAATTCAACCATAACCACTGACACGCCTTCCTTTGAT
>CAYMVB010000369.1:0-6357 GCA_964393665.1 uncultured Desulfobacteraceae bacterium
GTAAATCCGAGGGGTTTCTATAAGATCAACCAGTTCTATCTGAAAATCAGGGAAAGATAGACTCAGGGCTATGATTGGCAGTGAAAATACGCCAATGTAGAAAATCGGATTTGTCGCAAATTTATGAAAGCTTCTGGGGAATAAATATGCGATAATCACATAGAATGCGGGAGCAAAAAATATGATCCGGTAAAGAATTTGTGCGCCTAAAAGAGCAGGTAACCGGTTGGCGCTATTAAGGATGAGAATTTCTGCCAGATTCCAGATGGCAAAGCTAAAAATAAAAGCGGCAAACCAACGATTTAATGTGGCCTTCGGCTTTTCCATTAAAACAATAAAGGCGATACTGAAATTTACCGTAAAGGAAATAATTGCCGGAAGGGAATAGATATTCATAAGTAAATAGCGCTCGATTTCAATTGATAATTAAAATCTAGCAATATATCCTCTTTTCTGGGGTCCCTGCTATAGATAAAAAGATATACCTGTATTATTATTCAGTCAAGAAGATAGAAATGTGCTGTTCCTTCTGTATGCTTAGCAAGCACTTTCAACCTCTGACGTTATCCTGCTTTGTAAACCGCAATACAGGAACAGCAAACTTGGAGATGAAAAAATAAGGGTGTAAGGGCCTCTCGGAAATGAGCCTGAAAAAAAGTAATCCAGCAGATAAAAGGCCACCACCCCGCAGATTGTAAGAAATCCTCCACACAGTTCCCACTTCCAGCCGAGCAAGAGCCCTAACCATATACCAATAAAGGCAACAAGCATTGTGGCCTCACGCATAGAAAGCTAAATAAAAAATTCAACACCACCGGTGAGCCCTTCACCAAAGAGGATGAGCATTATCAATAACACTGCAATGCCAGAAGAAATTCTCGCAATCCAACGAACAACTTCCACTGCTTTGCCTTTACCCTTGCTTGCCATAGCGCCTCCCTGTAAAGTTGATCATATGCGATGTTTCCCAGGTATATAACGCAAAAAAATAGCCGACAAAAGCCTCACAATCAAGGGTTTTTAGAGTCGGCCTGGGAAATCCAGCAGACTGAAATCGATCTGTTAGAGACTATAATTGTATAACCCGCACTATTTTATCTGAGTTGCCTTATATTCTAAAACAGCACGAGACATTTCCTGCTGAATTACCGGCATTATCTCTGACATGTACGCGCCAAATTTTTTCATGGCTGATTTACCTTCAGGTGACCCATAAAAATCGGTGAGGGCATTGAGTTCTCCTACAGTAAAATGATTTGCTATGGTTGACACGACAGACTTTTCAAAAGCATCAATTTTCAGAGACTTAGTCATAAACTCCACAAATGTTTTCCTCTGCTCTTCCGGAAAATTCCTGGAAGTACTTTCAACCGCCTCCCTCATCATGTTCTCAATTGGGGCTACGCCCAGGTAGCGCTTTGCTGCAGCCTGGCGATTGTCCGCGTTATCTGCAATATCCCCAGCAAATGCATTAGGTAATCCCATTGCTAACAGCATAAATACGATAATCAGTTCTTTCATGTTCTTCTCCTTTGAATGTCTAAGGGTTGAACCGCGCAGCGGGCTCTCAAGGCTCCCTTACCGGCAGTATGTTATGATGTCTTACAACCTTTTTTGTTTTTTTGACTGCACACTTGATCGAATCCTGCTTGATAAATAATAACGCATTAAAAAAACTTGCAGGCGGCCAACCCAATGATAAGCGCAGTCAAAATGAGGGCAATGAGTACCAATAACCATCACGGCCCACTAATGAGAGGGTTAGCTCCCGAATTAAATTTCTTCTTGTAAGCCTCCATTCAATAGTGCTTACCAAATTTTAATTATTTTTCCCACTCCGTACTTAATAAAATCACTTTTATACTCGTTTCTAAATGCCTCGATAACATGATCACCCGTGCAATGAGAAGGTGCAACCTTTTCGACACCTAACTCTCTAAGCCCTTTAACCACAGCTACGGGAGGATGATGGAAACCTCCGATTGCCAGGTGTATTTTTAGTTCAGGAAATATTTCTTTTGTTTTTTTAACAATATTCACGATTCCCGGGTGGCTGCAGCCAGTCATAACAAGTAAACCTTTTTTAGAGTTTATAATCAAGGATTGCTCCATTGGTGGTCCAGAAAGCTCTCCAGTGCTAAAGGCAAAATCAGAGATCTTTTCCGGACCAGAAACATCTATAAATTTAGCTCCTCGAGTAGTTATCATTTTTCTGACGGAATCAGGAAAGGAAGATGGAATGAAGACCGTAACATTACTGCTTTTCTTCAAAAAACCTTCCAACCCTCCAAGATGATCCCCGTGAACGTGAGAAATGATAACCTTATGGATTGATTGGGGGTCAATATTCATTTTTTTCATATTGAAAAGCAAAATCCCTGAATCTCCGCCGGTATCAAACAATAAAATCTCTTCAGCCGTTTTAATCACACTGCCAAAGCCCCAGGCAGTTTTCAATTCCGGCTTTACCTGGTAGTTATCATAAACTGAAATCAAAGAGACTTCCTGCAGTGTCACTTGTTCTTGCTGAAAAAAACTATTTGATGCTGACTGCACTGGCATATCCGCCAAAAAGACTCCTATTCCTAACAAAACCAAAATTATGTTAAAGATACTTTTTTTGTGATTCATATCTCTACCCCCTTTTCCCCTTCAGCATATTGTTGAGGGGCATAAACATTATGCACAGTGAAACCCGCTATCACCGTAATGGCCTCTTACGTAACAATTCACGTAATCCATTTCCTGTTTATGTTTCTAAGGCTCCCAAAAAAGAGAACTACACAAAAAAATATAACAATAACGAAATCCAACAGCAAATATATATTATTTTGCCCGGTAACTGCACCCCGAAGAATGTCAGCACCGTATGTTAAAGGTAATATGTAAGAGAGGGGACGTAGCACTGATGGAAGGGATGCGATAGGAAAAAACAGGCCGCAAAGGAAAATCATCGGAAAGCGGAAAAAATTAGAAAATGTCTGGGCCTCAAAAACTTCCTTTACAGAAACGGCGATGAAAAGACCCAGGAATGTAGAGCTTACGGCGATTAAAACTACGGCCGGTAAAACGAGCGGCCAGCTTACAGCAGACAAGTCCGTAAAGAACATTGCGATTAGAATCGGAACAAAGGCATTGATTGTTCCGAACATAATGGCACCAGTAGTTTTCGCCAGCATTAATAGCTCCAGCGAAATAGGCGCCAGTAAAAGCCGCTCGAAGGATCTACCTTTTTTCTCGAAGGTTACTGTGACGGAAAGCACACTGGTTGCGCCAAAAAGCACGCTTAGCGCCATGACTCCCGGAAGTAGATCGGGGATGCTTTCAAACCCCAATCCGGAGCGAATGAAAAACATCCCAATCCAGACCAGCGGAAATAATAGCCCCCAACTGATGTTAGGGGGCTTAAGGTAGTATGACCGCATGTCTTTAGCCAGAATATTCCAGAACGCAATCCACTTCTTCAAAACGTTTCCCCCGTCTTTATTTTCTCCTTCTCCTGCTTCATCATCCCTGCCTCTATGCCCGTCATTTTTATAAACACATCCTCCAGCGTTGGACGAACCTTTCGAGCCTCGTACACCTCAGCGCCCCCATCCTCCATTAACCTCACCAGCGGGCCTACCTGAATAGGCCGGGAAGACTCGACACGAATCTCTCCTGCAACCGCTTGACACCTTAGATCGGGAAATAAATCTTTAATAGTTTCGCAAATAGCAGTCACATGATCCGACACGGCGAATTGTACTACGTGTCGACCCTGCGTCTGTTGCATTAGATTCTCGACAGTATCTATGCGGACAATCCTACCGTGGGCAATAAAGGCAATTCGTTCACAAAGCCGCTCAGCTTCTTCAATATAATGCGTAGTCAGAAAAATCGTCGTCCCATCCGAGTTAAGATCAGAAATTAGTTGGCGAAGCTGCCTGGCGCTGGCTACATCGATACCAGTAGTCGGCTCATCAAGAAATAAGATTTGAGGCTGATGGATAATGCCCGCCGCAATGGTCAGTTTTCGTTTCATGCCCCTTGAATACCCGGCGAACTTCCTATTTGCTGCCTCCTTCAGGCCAAATTTGTCAAGGAGCTTTCTCGCCTTACATTGTCGTTCTTCCCTGCGTATTCCATATAATGAAGCGCAAAAACAAAGATTATCGAACCCGGACAGTTCCGGATAAAGGTTGCTTTCATCGGGCACAACGCCAATCAAATGCTGCGCCTTTTTCGGATATTTTGTACAATCTTTACCGGCAATCTTGATTGTTCCTGAATCGGGCCTGGAAAGCCCGGTGATCATGTTTATAGTAGTTGTCTTACCTGCACCATTGGGGCCAAGAAATCCGAAGATTTCCCCCCTTCTCAGGGAAAAAGATATTTGATTAACAGCAGTTATGTCTTCGAATGTTTTTGTCAGTTTAATAATATCAATCAAAGGTTCATGAGTATCGACTGACTGCATTAATTCTTGCATTGTTGTATATTCCGTTACCTGCGTTTTATCTGGACACGGATAAACAAAGACTTCGTACACGGATAAATAAAAAGGCGAAGAAACCCATATTCATCCGTGTTAATCCGTGTCCGATTAATAATAAATATTAATCACCTGTGTCCAAAAACGGTTTTAATAAAAATTAGCCAAAAAATGTCCTCCAGATGAGACACCGTGTATTTAACTAAACTAAACAAAAGGGAACCCAACAAACAGAAGGATAAAGTCATGGTACGATATGCTAGCTTGTTTAGTCAAATTATTGCTGTTTTTAATCGAAGGCAATTTTATCAACCAGCCCTTAAACATAACTCCAAGCGCTATGCCAAAGGATATAACCACTGGGATAATTTTATGGCAATGCCTAAATAAACTGCATTGCCTCGAGAGAGGTCGCTGGATCATAAAAAACCACTATCGTCTATAAAAGTGAGTTCATCGAACATAATGCAGGCTATTTTCATTTGGATATTTTTCTAAGAAAATACTGAAGGTTAACCCGCGTATAACCCGCCGAAGGCCAGATAAAGCTACTTGTTAATGGTTTTGAAAAACCTTTTCCATGTGTTTTTCCGGCGCAGCAAGGCCTGAAAATCCACATTTTTTATAAAAACCATGGGCATCATCAGTTACCAGGTGCCATCTTGCAAGATTGTTCAATTCAGGAAAATCCAAGATATACTCAATTAGTCTCTTTCCCAGCCCTTTACCTCTGTAGTCTTCTAAAATAAAAACATCCATGATGTATGCGAAGATGGCACTATCTGTCACAACCCTGGCGAACCCAACAAACTGCCTTGATTGGTCATATATGCCAAAGCACAGTGACTTATCGATGGATTTTTGCACGGTCTCGAGCGATCTTCTCTTTGCCCAGTATGATCTTTCACTCAGATATGAATGGATCGCTTGTACATCCAGCCTGGACTTATCCGTGGATATTACGAAATTATCAGTCATTTTTAATGTATCTCATAGCGTTAAAGCCGTAGATCACAAACAGCAAAAACTCACTCATCAATTTCCACAATCAGAATTAATTGATTTTCATATTTATCTTTATCTGGATATTCAAGAATACCGACTAAATAACGTTCTTCTATTGTAAGAACAATCCTTTTAAAAAAGAAATGCCGTCCTTCCTCCAAGAGGTTTTTTTCTCAGCATACAAATAAAAGGTCGTGATTTAGTGATAAGAAGAAGCGTGCCTTTTGTCAACAATATTCATTCGATAGTTAATCCAATAATTATGTATAATATATGAAACCAAAAGTGGGCTCACATATTCCTGACCGTTGCGGTTGGTTCCCTTGATTGAGTATTCGGCCACGAAAACGACCGATCGCATGAAGGGGGCGTCTCCGTATCGATTGGTCTCAACGGGTGGCGGAAGGAAATCGGCATATGGGTCGCCATCCTCGTAACCGAGGCCGGGCGTCGGACTGCCGATGTGCGGAGGGACACCTTGAGCCGCAACATCAATCCAGTCACATGCAACGCACTCGTCTCCTTCCTTCGGAAACTTCAGCTTCCATAATGTTGCGTAAATACTCATCGTCTTCCTGCCTGCCGAACGACTGAACTGTGCGGCAGGGTTTTGTGTCCCCACCAGTGAAAGGTTATGGCAGGTGTTCAATGTCTTCTAAGTCTTTATGTCTGCCTGCGGCACGTTTATTTTTTTTGAGATCCTGGAGTGTAATAAAATTTATCGGAATTCCATCTACTTCAAAAACTTCACGATTAGAATAACATTCATTAAAATCTACACCGGAGGCACTTGTAATAACTTCAAGTCGCACCGGGGGAACCCCCATTCGAATGACTTTGTTCTTTTCCAAAAAGATATCTTCTGAAATCATTTCATC
>CAYMVB010000370.1:0-12660 GCA_964393665.1 uncultured Desulfobacteraceae bacterium
ATATATTCATCAAATATACTATATGTTATGTCTAAAAAGCGGCTACCTTTAAAGGGAGTTATCTAAGAGGTGTTGGCCGCTACTTTTTATTTGACTGAAATAAGATAAAAGTATGAGCAAAAAATTAGACAAAATATTTTATACTGCGCGACTTTATAAAAAATCTTTATCCATCATTGTAGATGCATTGTTAATGCTTTTTTCTCTTTTCCTTGCATATTGGATTAGATTAGGCTCTATCGAGGCCTTAAGCTTAAGGTATGTAGAACAAATCATCTTACTTGAGCTAATAATTGTCCCTTTTAAAATATTTTTATTCTGGATTTTTAGACTTTACCATATTTCCTATCGCTATATCTCACTCGCAGAGGGTCTGTCTGTAATTAAGGCATCGGCCATTTCTTCTCTAACAATGGCCCTTTTGGTGCTTATATTCCATGATGTTGGGATTTTTTCAGGTTTCCCTCGTTCTGTACTCTTTTCCGATTTTCTCCTTACGATTGTTTTTGCGATTTCTTTCAGAACATTTTTTCGTATCTATTATTTTGGGCCCAGCAGAAAGAAAAGTAAGGACATACTTGTTGTAGGAGCAGGCTCCGCAGGGGAGCAATTAATACGAGATATGGTGCGATCTGGTCAGTCAAGGTATTTGCCTGTGGGGATTATCGATGATGATCTTCAGAAGAAAAATACCTTTATCCATGGCGTAAGGGTTTTAGGGGATAGAAAAGACATACCAAAGCTTGTTAAGGATTTTAATGTAAAGGAAATTATAATTGCTATTCCATCTGCCACATCAAAGGAGATTGCAGGTATCATGGAATTTGTGAGAAAGACAAATATAAAGGCTGTTAAGGTGCTCCCGGGGCTATCCAGTATAATCAATGGTAAGGTTACCCAAATGGACATAAGGAATATCTCTATCGAGGACCTATTAGGACGTGAGCCTGTAGAAATTGATGCAGAAAAGGTCTCCTCCTATATTACGAACAAAAATATATTGATTACAGGTGCTGGTGGATCAATAGGATCAGAGCTTTGCAGACAAATTATCAGGCTTAGTCCTGCCAAGCTGTTTATGCTGGATATGGGCGAGACTGAGCTTTTTAAGATAGATCTGGAAATAAAAGAAAGATATCCTTTTTCTTACGTGAAATCAATTGTTGGAGATATAAGGGACGAGAAGAGAGTTAACGAAATATGTAAAGAGCATAATTTTAATACGGTTTTTCACGCAGCCGCATACAAGCACGTGCCTTTAATGGAGGAAAATCCAAGAGAGGCTGTATTTAATAATATTTATGGAACAAAGGTCCTGGCCAAGGCTTCTGCTGAATCAGGTGTAGATAGGTTTATTTTCGTATCAACGGATAAGGCGGTAAACCCTTCTAGTGTTATGGGGGCAACGAAAAGGATAGCGGAGAATTTGATAAGGGGGTTGAACAATAGCAGGACGGCATTTATTTCTGTAAGATTTGGAAATGTTCTTGGAAGCAGGGGAAGCGCAGTGCCTATATTCCAGAAGCAGATTGAGAAAGGTGGACCTGTAACAATAACGGATTATGAGATGAAACGTTATTTTATGACCATATCGGAATCCGTCCAATTAGTAATGCAGGCAGGTTCGATGGGCAAGGGCGGAGATGTGTTTGTTCTCGATATGGGGAAGCCTGTGTCCATATACAAGATGGCCGAAGAATTGATTAGATTATCAGGTTTGGAGCCAGACAGGGATATCCCCATTGTTATTTCTGGAAAACGACCGGGAGAGAAACTGTTTGAGGAGCTTTTAACGGCTGAGGAGGGATCAACGGCTACGCTTCATAAGAAAATTTATTACGCTAAGGTTAAAGAGGATATAGATAAAAATTACTTAGACAGTGTTGATAAATTAATCTCCTTATCAAGAGATGACAATAATGATTCTCGATTATTCGATTTGTTAAAGGAGCTTGTTCCTTCATATCAAAATAATTTAGATTAGGCATGAGGGTTGTTTATTTTATTACATAGATTCATGATGCGGGTGGAGATTTGGCAAGGAAGATGGAAGAAGAAAATACATTAGAACTCATTGATTATTTTAGGGTTATATGGAAGTGGAGATGGTTTATTACTTTAACAAGCGCTGTCTTCTTGTTACTAGCAGTTATGGTAAATATTTTTATGGCAGATGTTTATGATGTCTCTATGGTAATGGAGCCGGCTATAAGTGATTTTGATTCATCATGGCGGCCAACGTATATTGATTCAAGCTCGGATATTGAATCTAAGATAGATTTAGGTATATACGATAGCAAAATTCGTGATGCGGTGCATTTTGATTCAGCGAAAGACAGGTTATTTAAAACGTTTATCCCAAAAAAATCAAATTTATTAAAGGTAGGAATCGAGACTCCGGATTTAGAAAAGGGAGGTCAAGCGCTAAGGTTATTGTACAACCTGTTAATAGAGGAGTACAGGCGCAGTATTGAGGATAAAAAGTTACAGACTAAAAATGTCATAGGTATGAAGAAGGCTCAATATAAAAATATTATTGAAGAAGAAAATCAATTGAAAGAAGAAATAAAAAAGGTAGGATTGAATACAGAAGAATTAATTAAGGAAAGGGATCTGGTAATTAGGGGGGGAGAAAACAATGCGAACGAATTATCCGTACTTATATATATAAACACAATTCAAAGCAACATAGCATATAAAAACAAACTTCAAAGACAATTAAACACGATAATGTCTGAAAGAGAAACGAAAAAGACTGAAATTGACAATTTAGAGGTTAAATTAGGTTCTATTAGAAATATCAGGCTCCTTAATCCACCAGAGCCATCTGTATTTCCTATAAAGCCCAGGAAATTGTTAAATATTACCCTTGCGTTTTTTTTAGGTCTAATAACTTCTTTGTTTCTTGCATTCTTTATAGAGTATATTCAAAAGGCCAGGACCCGTTTCTGATAACAATGCATATGGGTTGATTTAGACTGAATAGTATGTGAGCACATTAAAAGTATGAAGGAAGTATTGTAAAAGAATAGTCGAATAAAATTTTTAATAAAATTAGGTCTTTGTGTTAATTGATATTTTTGGTATTTTTTTGCTTCATAAAACATTGCATGAGGGCTTTTTTTTGTCTATACATATACATATGTACTATTTAAGTTAGGAGGCATTTTTTTGATTATTATACCAGCGGTGGATATTAAAGGGGGTAAGTGCGTAAGGTTAGAACAGGGGGTAATGGATAAAGAGACAGTATTCTCTGATTATCCTGAGGAGATGGCCCTGAAATGGGAAGAAAAGGGTGCAAAGAGGCTTCATATTGTTGATCTTGATGGGGCCACTGCTGGCGAAGCGTCTAATAAAAAGGCTATTCAAAATATACTAAAGAAGGTCTCTATTCCCGTGCAGTTGGGAGGCGGCATTCGAGACACGGAGACCATAGAAGGCTATATTGATATGGGTATTGATAAGGTTATCCTGGGCACTGTTGCTTACAAGAGCCCTGGTTTGGTTGAGAATGCATGTAAAAGGTATGCCGCTAAAATCATCGTGTCTATTGATTCAAGAGATGGTTACCTGTCTGTTGAGGGATGGACGGAGCAAACTCAAATAGTTGCCATAGTTTTAGCAAAGAAGTTTGAAAATATGGGCGTTAATTCAATAATTTATACAGATATCAAAAGGGACGGCATGGAGAGTGGTCCGAATTTAGGTTCTATTAGAGAGCTTACACAAACATTAAATTTGGAGGTAATCGCAGCAGGGGGGATCTCATCGTTAAGGGACATAGAAGAGCTATCAAAATTAGAGACATATGGATTAAGCGGGATAATAATAGGTAAGGCCCTTTATAGCGGCGCGATTAGATTAGAAGAGGCTATTGCTACTGTAAGTTATTGAAAGAATGAGTTATGCTATCCTAAGGTCTGTTATGTGATAATTTTTTACATAAAAATTATCGTTATGGTTAGTAATTGATAAATTAATGTTGACATTTATTATATGAGTTTTATGATATAATGTTAATTAAAAGTATGTAAATCTTGTTTATCTTATTAAACTACGTAATAGTAGTAACAAATTAGTTAGACATAGTTTCATAGTATTATTATAGAGGTTCTAAACTCTTTTTAAGACTTTTCATTATAGTAAACATGTGGTGAGTTCGGCGAGAAAGGGTATTTCTCCATCTTTGCGTATCGATGTAAAAGAGCTGCCCGCTTGGCCTAAACCTTAAAAAGGTAGAAATACTTTAAAACCCATATGATAGAATACTCAATAAGGGTGCTGGAGTACTACCGGCTGCTCGATATCTTATCAAAATATGCTGCATCGCCCCTGGGGCGTTTAGATTGTCTTTCGCTTAAACCCTTACATAATTTAGAACATGTTGAGGCTGAACAAAGGCTGGTTTCTGAGATGAAAGAGCTTCTGCTTGTAAAAGGGTTTGTACCCTTATCAAGCTTGGATAATATCAGGCCAGCAATGCAAAAGGCCTCAATAGAAGGAACATGCCTTGAGGTAAAGGAATTTTTGTCCATTTATAATCTTATCAGTGTTTCTCATAAGGTTAAAAAATGGCTTTTGCAGCATAGAGATTTATGTCCATACATGGCAGAAATAGCCGGCAATATCCCAACATGCCATGACGTTTTACAGGAGATTGGAAAATCAATCACAGAGGATGGCTCCATTTCTGATTCGGCAAGCCCAGCCCTATTTTCCTTAAGGTCTAAAAGGGCAACTTTGAGGGCTGATATAGATAAACGGCTGCATGATATACTAAAAGCTCCTGAGTTTAGTGATGATAGCCTTATATCCATGAGGGATGGTCGCTATATAATTTCTGTTAGAACGAAAGAAAAAAGCCATGTGAATGGAATCATCCATGGATATTCCATGAGTCGTTCCACCTGTTTTCTTGAACCTTTATCTGCAATAGGGGAAAATAACCATTTAGTAGAATTAACTGAGAGAGAAAAGGAGGAGGAGAGAAAGGTACTAAAAAAACTTACAGGGCTCGTGTCACATTTTTCCCATGACCTACTTGCCTGTCTAAATATCATGAGCAAGATTGATGGAATTTTTGCGAGGGCGGAATTCAGCAAGGCCATTGGTGGAATAAGACCTGTACTTACCTCAGATAAAAGGTTTTATCTCACAGGTGCTTATAACCCAATTCTTCTTTCATTGAATCTTGAACCCCCAAGTGACGATAGAAAGGGGAGGAGAGAAGGGGTGGTACCCATAGATGTAGATATACATTCCGATAAAAATACACTTATCATATCAGGGCCTAACAGGGGTGGCAAAACAGTTGCATTGAAAACTATGGGCCTTTTGGCGCTTATGTCTCAGGCGGGAATACATATTCCTGCCAGTGAAGGCAGTGTGTTGGGTGTTTTTAGCAATATACTAGCAGATATTGGAGATGAACAGGATATATCATCAGGTCTAAGCACTTTTTCTGCTCGATTGGAGCATCTAAAAAAAATTACCAATCAGGCAACGGAAAATTCGCTCGTAATATTGGATGAGCTTGGATCAGGGACGGACCCTGATGAGGGTACGGCTATTGCCATGGCAGTTCTGGATTACCTTTCAGAAAAAGGCTCTTTAACAGCGATTTCCACCCATTACCAGATTTTAAAGGAATATGGTTTTATAAATAAGAAGGCCCAGAACGCATCGGTTGAATTTGACATAGAGCATAATAAGCCAACATTTCGATTAACCAGGGGTGCGCCGGGAGTCAGCCATGCTATTGATACAGCAATAGATTTAGGCATAAAAAAAGAGATTATAGATGGCGCTGTCAACTATCTTGGAGAGGATAAGGGTAGACTCCAATCAATGATGGAAGATTTATCCAGAATCATGAAGGATCTCGAGTCAGAAAAAGAGGTACTTGAAATCAAAAGACAGGAATACGATGGCTTAAAAAGAGATTTAGAGGAAAAGGAGGGGCGATTAAAAGGGCAGATAGATGAGTTGCTTATCCATAAAGAACAAGAGATGGTAAAGATAGTGAGCGAGGCGAAAACTGAATTTGGCGAGGCGATAGCCTTAATTAAAGAAAAAGGAGCCTCAGGACAGCTTGCGGCGACCAAAAAATATACTGAGACAAAAAAGAAGATAGTTGAAACTTTACAAGGACTTCGGAGAGAAGAACCTTCTGTTGAATGCTCAGAGGTGCATGTTGGACAGGATGTTTTTTATGGAAAGCTGAAAAAAATAGGGCGAGTAATTGGCATTGATGAGCGGTCTTCCAAGGCCCAGATTTTAATGGGAAATGTGAAACTTGCCGTTGATTTGTCTGAGTTATCCCCGATAAAAGACGATAATGAATCAGGGAGAAATAAAGGAAAAGAAAGGCCATGGTCTTTGTACAGTCCACCCGAGGCGAAAAAAGAGTTAAATATTGTTGGGCATACTGTTGATGAAGCAATTCCATTGGTGGATACCTTAATAGACAAGGCCTTAGTCCATGGGTATTCCAGTGTTAAGATAATTCATGGCATGGGTTTGGGGGTTTTAAAAAGGGCTGTTAGGGAACATTTAAAGGAAAATCATTTTGTAAAAAGTCTTATACCCGGGGATACAGATGGTGGAAGCGATGGCTATACAGTCGTACAGCTTTAAGGGAAATAACAGGAATAGCCAGCGGGTTTATTGGAAAGTATGGGTTTTGGCTACCTTAATCGCAACTTTACTTAGCTTCAGATGATTTGTGTATGGATTTTTCTGATACAAAAGAAGAAATACGAAGGGCAGCAGATATTGTTCAGGTCATTGGTCAATATGTGCAGCTAAAAAAGAGGGGGCAGAACTATATAGGATTATGCCCATTTCATTCTGAAAAAACACCCTCTTTTACAGTTAGCCAAGAAAAACAGATCTATCACTGCTTTGGTTGCGGAAAGGGGGGCGATATTTTTAATTTTTGGATGGAATACCACAATCTCACTTTCCCTCAGGCGCTGAAGGATCTTGCAAGACAATACAATGTTTCATTGCCTGACTATAAAAATTCTCCTGGTGAAAGAAAAAAATCTGACCTCATTGAGTTTTTATTTGAGATAAATGAATTAGCAGGCAGGTATTTTCATGATGTTTTAATTAAAAGGCCTCATGGCAAACCTGGCCGTGATTACTTTTCTGAGAGAAAGCTATCCCAGGACACAATCTCTAAGTTTCGACTTGGATATGCAGTACATAGTTGGGATGGCCTGGTCAATTTTTTGAAACGAAAGGATATCCCTCTTGATAAAGCGGCAAAGGCTGGCCTTATAGTTTCTAATAATACCAATGGTTATTATGACAGGTTCAGGGGTAGGATTATTTTTCCTATTTTTAATTTAAATCATCAGATTATAGGATTTGGGGGGAGAGTACTGGATGATTCATTGCCTAAATATTTAAATTCACCAGATACACCATTATACCATAAAGGGAGATATTTATATGGTCTTGATAGCGCATATACGGGTGTGAGGGCTAAGGGTTTTTCTATAATAGTGGAAGGATATATGGATTTACTGGCCCTTAGGCAGCATGGGGTTGCAAATGTAGTCGCTACCTTAGGGACGGCCTTAACTTCGGATCAGGTGCGAAGACTGAAAAGCTACGCAAAAAAGGTGGTAGTCTTGTTTGATTCTGATGATGCTGGAAAGCAGGCTGCCTTAAAAGCCTTTCCATTATTTTTAAATGAGGACCTTTCCGCGAAGGTTCTTGTTTTTCCTGGAGGCGAGGATCCAGACAGTTTTATAAACAAGTATGGAGTGACGAAATTCGATGAGCTTTTAGGAAATTCAATACCTATTTTTGATTTTTACCTTGATCAGGCATTAGCTAACGAAGAGCCGGGTGTTGATGGAAGAATTAGATTGATTAAGGATGTGTTGCCGATTTTTATGGAATTAGAGGATAGAACTGCCAAGTTTTTATATATACACCTATTTTCAGAAAAGACGGGTATAGATGAAGGTGAAATCTGGGAGGAATTGAGACTCGAAGAGGGTAAGCTAAAAAAAAGCTCAGGCCTACATGAATTTAAAAACAGACTTGCATCTACCCAGGATACAAAAAAATATGGATCTGACCTCCAGTTTCTTAAACTTTTGGCACACTACCCTGAAAAAATAGATAATTTTAGAGGTCAGCAATGGGAGCTACTTGTATCCGATCAAAATATAGTTAAAATAATAAAGGTGTTCATGGAAAAATTTCCATGTAAAGGTAACTTATATGAGGTTGAGGAATTTCTTGATGACCCTATTACAAGGGAACAGCTAAGGGTAGCCTTAATTTCCAATCCATATGATAAAGACACAGTTGACCAGGCAGTAGGTGAATTTTTAAATAAAATAAGCAAAATGAGAATTTCTCAATCTATTAGCCGTGCAAGGGCTGAGGGCAATATAGAAGCGATAAATCACTTAATAAAAGAAAAACAGGGACTTGACTTAAGCAACAAAAGGAATTAACCCTTCATTTAGGAGGATATATATGACAAAAAACGACGGTGATATTAATTTGAGGAGATTAATTACTGTAGGTAAGGACAAGGGATACATTACCTATCAGGAACTCAATGAGGACTTGTCTGATGAGATAATATCATCGGAGGAGATCGATGATCTTCTGCAGATGTTTGAAGATATGAATATTAAGGTAGTTAGTGAATTAGACAGCGAAAAGGCTGAAAAACGCAAAAAACTTGAGAAAACTGATGTTGAGGTTAAAGAAAAGGAGGGTCTGTTCAAAGAGGTTAGGGAAGAATTTTCCTCAAAAACATATGACCCTGTAAAGATGTATTTGAGGGAAATGGGACTTGTTTCTCTTTTGAGTAGGGAAGGGGAGGTAGATATTGCAAAAAGAATTGAGGCAGGTGAAAATAGGATATTAGAGGCCTCAATTCGATGCCGAGTGGGAATTGAATATATGTTAGGCCTGGGAAGGGATTTAGAAATCGGAAAGTATAAGGTGAGGGATATAGTTAACGATATAGAGGATGAGTATAACTTCCATAAAATTGGCCAAAAAAAGGATTATTTGCTTAAGATTATTCATCAGATGGAGGAATTGGATGATAAAATATGTGATCTTTATAAGGAATTAGCAAGCTGTGAGACTCCTGGTAAAAGAAAAGAATTAAACGGGTTTCTCCAACAAAAACAGCAAGCAATGCTTGATTTGATGAAGTCGTTTAAACTCGAGAAAGTGCATATTCAGAGAATAGTTGATACATTTAAGGAAATGTTTAACTATTGGGAAGAATTGGAAAGAGACCTCGCTGCTTGTCTTTTAAAGACAGGTGGAAAACCCCTTTCTTATTTAGAGGACTGCCTTAATGAGTTATCGATTAGCGAGGAAGGTGGAGCGAATTTTGGGCAATTAAATCTGAATAAAGAAGAACTTTCATCCCTCGTGCCAAAGATGAGAGAACTCATGCTACGTATTGACAAAATGCAGTGCAGTACAAATATAGATTTGGATGAATTGAGGACATTAAATGAGGAAGTAGGCAGGAGCCTTAGAAAGGCAGAGGCTGCGAAGAATGAGTTAATAAAAGCAAACCTTAGGTTGGTAGTCAGTATTGCCAAAAAATATACAAATAGAGGGCTTCAGTTCCTTGATCTTATCCAGGAGGGCAATATAGGGCTGATGAAGGCTGTTGATAAATTTGAGTATCAGAGAGGTTACAAATTTAGCACATATGCTACCTGGTGGATAAGACAGGCAATAACAAGGGCTATTGCTGATCAGGCTAGGACAATAAGGATACCTGTGCATATGATAGAGACGATAAATAAGCTCATTAAAATATCTCGTAGTCTTGTACAAGAGTATGGCAGGGAGCCAAGGCCAGAGGAAATAGCAGAGAAGATGGGCTTCCCCCTGGAAAAGGTGAGAAAAGTTTTGAAGATAGCAAAAGAGCCTATTTCATTAGAAACGCCTATCGGTGAAGAGGAAGATAGCCATTTGGGAGACTTTATAGAGGACAAAAAGATAATGTCACCAGCCGAAGCGGTTACAAAGTTTGCCTTAAGTGAGCAGACAAGAAAGATTATGACGACGTTAACGCCAAGGGAGGAAAAGGTATTGAGAAAAAGATTTGGCGTTGGAGAGAAATCTGATCATACCCTTGAGGAGGTTGGCAGGGAGTTTAATGTTACAAGAGAAAGAATAAGACAGATAGAGGCCAAGGCATTAAGGAAATTAAGGCACCCCAAGAGAAGAAAAATATTAGAAAATTTTGTTGAAGATCGTATTGAGCATTAGGCCCATGATGCAATAGGCATTGAAAGGTAAAAATGCTTTATTTTTTGCCATAACGTGGAGGTTGAGCGCCTGCTTTTATTATTTTAGGAAGACGAAAAGATATCATGGCGTATTTTTTTTTGATAAAACGCCTTTTTATATATTTTAGGTGATGACTGAATTTTAGGATTTATTTTCTTGACATAGTAATTTTATTTCAGTTAGCATAGGCCGAATAAGAAGTAGGGCCCATAGCTCAGTTGGAAGAGCCACCGGCTCATAACCGGTAGGTCCCTGGTTCGAGGCCAGGTGGGCCCATTAAGTATTTTGATACAAAAATGAGATGTCTTGCGGGATAGATATTTCAGGTTATATTATACAGAAAAGAGGGCGCTCCTGAAGGGAGGACGCCCTCTCATTTTCTATATTGAAGGTAATCTAAGGTGTTAATGTGGATGAAAGACTCGATATTCTTTTAGAGATGCAATCAATGGATATCCGACTTGATCAGATAAAAATGGAAAAAAGGCAGGCCCCTGTTGATATGAAGAGACTAGAGGAGGAATTTAATGTTTTAAAAGCTACTACTGAGCAGGACCAAATTACGCTTAAAGAGCTTAAAGCTGAATTGAGGAAAACGGAAAGGGAATTCGAAGAAACAGAGATAAAACTTAAAAAGAGCATGGTAAGGCTGAATGAAGTTAGATCGAACAAGGAATACCAGGCGGTTTTAAAAGAGATAGAAGACATGAAAGAAATAAATTCTGAACAGGAAGAAAAGGTGATAAAATGCATGGAAGACATTGAGATCCAGGAGAAGGAATGTTCAGAGGGTAGTTTAAGGTGGGAGAGGAATGAAAAAGAATACAAAATAAGGGAAAACGAATTTATAAATAAAGGGAAAGAACTGGATCAAGAAGAACAAACTCTCAATGACAAAAGAAGCAAATTGTCTGATAAGGTTGATAAAGATTTATTAAATATGTATAATAGGTTGAGATTAAATTTAAAAAATGAGGTTGTAGTTCAAGTCAGGGATGGTGTTTGTTCTGGATGTCATTTAGGTATTCCTCCTCAGCAGTATAATGACTTAATTAAGACGAATTCAATCCAGAGCTGCCCTAACTGCAATAGAATTATTTATTGGGGGGGAGATAAGGAATCATAGTCTACAATATCCTAAATAATATAGATGTTAAAGCAGGACAGATGGTCGCTGTTCGTAAAAAGCCGCGTTCCGGCTTAGATGGCGAATGGAGGAAAGTCCGGGCTCCGCAGGGCAAGGTGCTGGGCAACACCCAGTCTTGGTAACGAGAAGGAAAGTGCCACAGAAAATATACCGCCCTAAACTTTCATAGAAAGTTCAGGGTAAGGGTGAAAAGGCGAGGTAAGAGCTCACCGCTTCATTGGCGACAATGAAGGCATGGCAAACCCCACCTGGAGCAAGACCAAGTAGAGGGGCATCTAAGGGCTGCTCGCCCAAGCTCCCGGGTAGGTCGCTTTACCTCAATAGTAATATTGAGGACAGATGAATGACCGTCACCTCGCAGATGGCGACAGATACGAGGAACAGAACCCGGCTTATGGCCTGCTTTAACATCACAATTTATCTTGAGATTATATATGTTTGTATTATCTAATTTTCTAGTCGCTGTTGCAAAAATATTAAATATTGCCTTAACCCTATATATGTGGATTATAATTGGAAGGGCAATAATCTCTTGGGTTAACCCAGATCCATATAATTCTATTGTTAGATTTTTGTATAGTGTAACCGAACCAGTTCTCTACAGTATTCGAAGGAGGTTGCCTATTAGCTTTGGTGGATTTGACTTCTCGCCTATTATAGTTATTCTTGCTATTATATTTCTTCAAGCCTTCGTAGTCCAAAGTTTAATTCAATTTGCAGTCCAACTTGGTGCCAGGTAATGGATGACCTTGTTCTAAAGGTCAAGCTGGTGCCCCGTTCATCTGTCAATAAGATAGTAGGTATGGAAGGGGACTCATTGAAGGTAAAGGTAAAGGCTGCACCCGTAGAGGGATTAGCTAATAAGGATCTTGTAACGTTGTTGTCAAAACGTTTAAAAATTTCAAAAGATAGCATAAAGATCGTATCCGGGCGCACGTCGAGGTTAAAAATTTGTAAGCTTCATGATGTTAAGGATTTGAAGGTTTTTGAAATTTTAAAAAATTCTTCAGGCCACAGATTTACACAGATGAACACAGATAGGTTTAAATATAAAGAAAAAGATAATCAGCGGTAACCAGCGTAGATCTGTGGCTGAGTAGTTACAAAAATCATACTAAACCATATAGGGCGTGAAGCCTATTTATAAGGAATCATCAATCTATGGGTAGAAGAGAATAAGTTTTCATGGGAACGTTAAGCGGGAAAGCTAT
>CAYMVB010000371.1:0-2811 GCA_964393665.1 uncultured Desulfobacteraceae bacterium
TGTTAATGATGTAATCTCCCATGTTTTTTCGGTTGCTTTTACTGTGGCTTGAAAAGGGTTTAATTTATATTTACTTATAGTTCCGCTTGCTACTATTCCTATGAGCGCCGATTTGATATCTTCACCAAAAATATTCTTAACAATTTCCTCTTCCGGGTAAACAGTTACTTTTATTCTTTCACCATTCCTATTGATTACAACATCTATGTCCTTGCCCGCATTATTCTCTACAAATTTTTTTATATCCATCCATTCATTAATTTTATTCCCCTCAATGTATTCTATAATATCGCCTTTCATGATTTTTGCCTTATCAGCAGGTGAGTTCACTCTTACTTGGCCAATTTCAGCAGTCATAGCGCTGTAACCTGAGATAGAGTAAATGCCGAGAAAAAGCAAGAAGGCTAATATAAAATTAAAGGTAGGTCCAGCAGCGGCAATAGCTATCCTTTTTAATGGTGACTGAGCAGAAAATGATCTACCTTCCTCCTCCAAAGTTATGTCATCATCGTTATCCTCGCCCAACATTTTAACATAGCCCCCCAATGGAAAGGCGGAAATTATATATTCAGTTTCCCCTAATTTTTTACCTATAACCTTTGGGCCAAAGCCAAGAGAGAATTTTAACACCTTTACGTTAAATAATTTGGCTATGATGAAATGACCAAACTCATGGAAGGTTATCAGCACACCAAGAACTATTGCAAATGGGATTATATAATATAAAACAGTATTCATAATTTATCGTGTATAATGGTTGCTAAAAACTTAAAAACATGTTACCAGCGCGTGTTTAGTATTTGTTTTGCCCTTGATCTAGCCCATTGATTAGCTTCTATGGCTTTGTCTATACTGTCTATGGTGAAAATCTCATGATTTTCCATTGTTCTTTCAATAAGCTCGGGGATTTCTACAAAACCAATTTTCCTCTGAAGAAATGCATTTACAGCTATTTCATTAGCCCCGTTTAAAACAGGCATCATGCTTCCGCCTGCTTTATCTGCGTTAAGGGCTAAACCAAGGCATCTGAATTTTTCTATATCCGGTTTTTCAAAGCTTAAATTCCCAACATCTAAAAAATTTAGTGGCCTTGTATTCCCTTTAAGATGTCTGGGATAAGAAAGGGCATAGGCTATCGGTATTCGCATATCTGTATCGGATAATTGAGCCATAATTGATCCATCCATATATTCTACCATAGAATGTATAATACTTTGTGGATGGATGATTATTTCTATTTGGTTCATTGGTAAGTTAAAAAGCCACCTTGCCTCTATTGCCTCTAATCCTTTATTCATTAATGTGGCTGAGTCAATAGTTATTTTCATTCCCATATTCCAGTTAGGGTGTTTTAAGGCCTCCTCAGGCTTAACCTTGGCTAATTTATCAATAGGAAAATTTCTAAATGGTCCACCAGAACCAGTTAATATGACCTTTCTAATATCCTCCCTGCTATGACCCTGTATAGACTGCTGAATTGCGCTGTGCTCACTGTCAATAGGAAAAATTTTTACCCCCCGTTTTTTTGATTCACTCATTAGAAGAGATCCAGCGATCACTAACGATTCTTTATTGGCTAGGGCAATATCTTTAGAGGCATTTACTGCAGAGTATATTGGAATTAGCCCAGAGAAGCCTGACATTGCCCCTATAACCAAATCTATTTCAGGTAGGGTGGCTATCTCAGAATATCCTTCATTACCCCAAACTATCTTTGTATTTGTAAAATTACCGAGCTTCTTTTTAAGCTCTTCAGCAAGTTTAAAATTAATAGCTGCAGCATATTTTGGCTTAAACTCTTTTATCTGATTTAGAAGAAGGTCTATATTTACGCCTGCGCCGAGCGATATAACATTATACAGCTCGGGTTTCCCCTTGATAACATCAAGGGCATTAACTCCTATATAACCGGTAGAACCAAGAAGGCAAATATTTTTCAAGATAAAAATGTTCCTTATCTAAATACTTAAATACAGGTATAAAACAGGTATTGCAAAAAGGAGGCTGTCAACTCTGTCGAGCATTCCCCCATGCCCGGGTAAAATAGTCCCGCTGTCCTTGACCTTTGACATCCTTTTCAGCATAGATTCTGCTAAGTCACCCAGCTGACTGCTTATTGCCATTGCAAAAGCTAATAACATAGTGGAGAGAATAGATAAAGAGGGAAAGAAAAGTTTTGAAAAAAAACCACCAAAGACGATTGCTGCAATTAAACCTGCTATAGCACCCTCTATAGTTTTTCCAGGACTTATGTCAGAAAGTTTATGCCTCCCAAAAAATTTTCCGAAATAAAAGGAGGCGGTATCTCCTGCAAAAGTAACAGTAAGCAAAAAAAGGACCCAAAATTTGCCGTTGTTAAACATAAAGATAATAACGAGTAACAATAAGGGCAGATTGATATACATAGGTCCTAAAAGTATTTGACCTATATCACCAATTGTGCCGGTATTTTTTTTATAGTCAAATAAAAAAAATAGAAATATAAAAATAGAAAAGAAGGGGATAATCGCAACATAAGAAAAGCCCTTATACAATACTGCATAGAATAAGGTGACTGTTAGGAAATAATTCAGCAATATAATCTGCCTAGATGCCTTAGGCACCATACATGAATAATACTCCTTTAAACATAAAAGCGCGACAGACATAGCCAAAAGAGAAAAAACCCAGGGTGGAGCAAAAAAAATGATACTTAAAACTAAAGGGATAACGATAAGAGCTGTTGCCAGCCTTTTCAAATGGGGTGTCATTGTTTCCTCATTCTGAGGTAGAGCCGAAGCGCCTTTCTCGCTTTTGATAATCAAGAAGGGC
>CAYMVB010000372.1:0-1579 GCA_964393665.1 uncultured Desulfobacteraceae bacterium
ACCTCAAAACTGATAGAGGAAAGAGAAAGGAAAAAAACACCTGAAGTTATCATTTTCTTTTTACGTTACCTTTTAAGGCATAGCCTGTCATAGGGACAAAAAGAACACCGGTGATTTGCCTGACAGTATAATCATCATCTTTTTTGGTAACCAGAACAAGATGTTGATAGCTTAAAGGATTGCCTAGAGGGAGAATTAACCTGCCGCCGTTTTTTAACTGATCAAGGAGGGGCGGAGGGATATGATCAACCGCAGCAGTCATCATGATGCAGTCAAAGGGCGCTGCCTCTTTCCAGCCGAAATAGCCGTCCCCATGAAGTGTCTCTATATTTGTTAAGCCCATTTGCTTCAAGGTTTCCGTTGCCTTTTCGTAGAGAGCCTTTCGTATCTCGATAGTTGTGACCTTTTTTGCAATTTTAGCAAGAATAGCAGCCTGATATCCTGAGCCGGTGCCTATTTCCAGTACATTTTCATTGCCGGTAAGTTTCAGACGCTCTGTCATCAGGGCAACTATATATGGCTGGGAAATAGTCTGGCCTTCACCGATAGGGACAGGGTGATCTTTGTAGGCCTTTGAGATGAGATTTCTAGGTACAAAGTAGTGTCGTGGGATATCCATCATGGCGTCTAATACTAATGTATCGGATATTCCACGGTTCTTAATCTGGTTTTTCACCATCTTTTCCCTTGCCTGGCGATACTTCAGGGTATCCGGGTGAATATCAGCACTTGCAAAGGCTGGAAAGATAAACAGGATTAAAAAAATAAGGAATGATTTTCTCATTGTTATAATCCCTTGGGGAAATGTTTCTAAAAATACTTTTGAATATAATATCATATAAACGTCGAATATTAAAGATTAAAGAAGCGAATATTCCTTGACCTTTCAGCAATAATGTGAATAAATTTTTTATTGAAATCCAGGGTGTTAAGGAATCCCGGGTTTTTTTGTAACAGAGTAAATGGAGGGATAGATATCATGGCACTTTATTTAGTACAGCACGGAAAGAGCCTATCAAAGGATATTGATCCTGAAAGGGGCCTTTCTGATGAGGGGAGGGCGGAAGTAGAACGTATCGCAAAGGTGGCGAAAGATTATGGTGTTCATGTAGCGGAAATTAGACACAGCGGAAAAAAGAGGGCACAGCAAACTGCAGAGATATTTGCATCTGCCTTGAAACCTGAACTTGGCATTCAAGCAGCAGATGGCATTAATCCTACGGATGATGTGGCCTTGTTTTCAAAAAATATTGAGCTCAATAAGGATCTTATGCTTGTGGGCCATCTGCCATTTATGGAAAGGATGATTTCCTATTTGATAACAGGATCAATTGAAAGGCCTGTCTTTAGGCTTCAAAATGGCGGCATTCTTTGCCTTGACAAAGACCAGGAATTGGATGTTCCGGTCATAAGGTGGGCGCTTATGCCTAAGATTCAATAGAGAAAGAAGGGTGCAGATCCTTGTTTTGCCTTTGTCAACTGGCACCATTTTTTCAGTAAACACCTTACCTTAAAGGGAAGGTGTTTACTGTTGGTGTATTTTTACGGTGTTATGAGTTTTATACCTGATACCACACCA
>CAYMVB010000373.1:0-2485 GCA_964393665.1 uncultured Desulfobacteraceae bacterium
TCTATCCTCGTAGCGGAGCAAAATGTGAACATTTCCTTAAGGATTTCAAAAAAGGCCTATGTTTTTGAAAACGGACGGGTAATTTTAAAAGGGGGAGCCCTTGATCTTCTTCAAAATGAGCGGATTAAAAAGGCATATTTGGGTTTATAGGCTCAGAATTGGTATGTAAAAGCGCCCTTGCATATGCCATATGTTTAACCCGTGATATTTTGTGTTTGAGAAACGTTTTTCTCTTATATTAGTTGACTTGTGGTTGACTGGAAGTATAGTGTATACTTTTTAAGTGCGTAAAGGAGTTGATATGATACGTAAGATGATAGTGGGTATTTCTCTGTCCATCTTCATGGTTATTTTTGGCTTTATGGACTGTAGAGGTAAAGATATTGATTTGCCGGTGAAATTAGGGAATTTGAACCTTTCCAAGGTTATTACGGAAGATGAGGCACATGATATTGTTAATAAAATGCATGGCAAGACCCTTGGAGCCCTTGAAAACATCATAGCCCATTACGGGCAGGGAGAAAGAAATATTCTTTATATAAGCATCTTTAAAGATGCTCAAACAGCCAAGTCAGATTTGATGAATATGGCTATGAAAATGGCCAGGGGGACTGCGGTATTTACCCCTCTATCATTTGATACCATGGGAGAAAAGGTTCATTTTCGCACAGAGGGAATGGGCCTGGTTCACTATTTCTACAGAGATGATACTATTTTGATCTGGTGGCAAGTAGAGCCTGAAAATGAAAAATCCACGAGCAAAGATTTGTTTGATTTCGATTTTTCATCTCTCAAGGAAAAACACGGTGAAGACTAAGATTATATTTTTATCAGGGACAGCCAATGGCATTGGAAGGCAGGCTGCCATTGCTTTTACTTGATTCTCCTTGGCCGTTATTCATCAAAGCGGCATGTCATATTACCATGAGTATCTAGAGGGATATCTTCCCATCTACTCAGTATTTTCAGGTCATTTTGTTCACGTAACTCTTTTTTAAATGCCTCTGAGACATACATTTTGGAAAGCTCCAGGGTATTTTTGATATATACAAGCCTGACTTCAGGGGCGGAAACGCCACCGATAGTCCAAAGGCAGGCCTCGAGGGCCTCTCTGTCTGTATCAAAATACATGGGTATCGATCCTTTTTCAGGGCTTATGGCAGTGATGCAGTTTATATAGGTTTTCTTTATGTCCATGTTTTTTATAAGCCTCGTAGTGGTAAAGTCTGCAAGCCCAATACCAAGTGCATTTCCCTCACTTTCTTTGGAAAGATTTCTTACGAATATTCTTTTAATAAAGGGGCCTGTTGTGAAATCACCAAGGATATCTCGATTGCGGCCTGTAATATTGACATCCATGCCTGTGCCTGAAATGTTCTTTCCAATTTCATCAACGATAAGCACATCAATGTCATGAAAGGGAAGCCGTGCCATTCTCTGCTTTGCTATTGATAATAATTTTTCCTCTTCCTCAGGAATATCGTCAGGCAATATCGCCTGAAGCATGCTCGTTTGATCATAGCCGTTTTCCACAATCGCCAGACCAAACAGGATAGGGCATTTTTTTATTACCTCAAGGCCTACAGTGGAAATTATTTTTTGAAAGGTAAATTTTACCGCTGCCTTATGGTAATACTCCGCCCCTTTCTGTTTGCCCATGCCAATAGCCATCATCTTCATAAGTCCGCTTTCCAGGGGGCCTTTAAATTTAGTATGGGGTTTAATACGATTTATAAGTACAATATGGTCTGCCTCCGATGCATACTTGTCCACATATATAGGATATCCGTCTACCGCGTCACCCAGGTATTTTACATCCATGGTGCTCCGAATAGGGCAGCCCATATTTGCCTCGGTTATTCCAAACCTTTCAAGCACACGAATCTGGCCTTCTGAGGTAGCCCCTCCATGGCTACCCATGGACGGAAAAATAAATGGTTTGGCGCCAAGCCCCTTAAGTTCATCCACGACAGTTTTTGTTATGATATCAATATTGGCAATCCCCCTGCTACCACCTGTTATTGCAACAGAATCACCGCTTTTAATTTTCTCTCCAAGCCTTAGCCTTGACATCTCCCCGATAATCAGACCATGTATATCCTTGATTTTTATTGGGTTAAAATGTTGCTCTATTAATGCAATCTTTGGAAGCTCCATGTTACAGTCTCTGCTATATTGTATTTATTAAGTGACTGTTAGATACCATTCACAAATAGTATGATTCCCTTTACCCCGGCCGCAGAAAGCCACGGCTTTAGCCGTGGATGGATACGCCTATAGTCGGGATGTCGCACCACTAAGCCCCACCGTTCGCGAAGCGAATCGGCGAAACCAAGTGGTGCCACGGGCTTGCCCGTGGGGCTCCACATGTATGAAGGTAAAAAGTACGTAACCGTTCACGGGTTCAGCGTTCTGCCCGCCACAAAAACGGCGGATAAAGGTTCAAAGGTTCAATAGCTAAAGACAGAATCCATAAGCCTGAATG
>CAYMVB010000374.1:0-6818 GCA_964393665.1 uncultured Desulfobacteraceae bacterium
CCTGCTTATTTCCCTCGGGCCAATCATCTGAGCACCAACGAGCGTCTGTTTATCTTTGTCTGCAACGAGCTTAACCCAGAAATCCTCTCCATTGAACATTTTTCTCCTGGTAGTTCCCTTGCGCATGGCTGTTAACGTAGAAATACCCTCGTTTTTTGCCAGAGTTTCTGTCATTCCCACAGATACAACAGTTGTGGCAAAAACCTCTGCGCCAAAGGTATCCAAGGAACCAAGAAAGGGAATGGTGTTTCCGAAATGGATATTTCGGCCTATGACCCTCCCGTTTCTGTTAGAGTGGGTTGCAAGCGCAGTGATGGTCTTTTTCCCGCTAACCATGTGCCATCCTTCAATACAGTCGCCTGCTGCATATATTGATGGATCACTGGTTTGCAGGTATTTATTTACTTTGATACCTCCAGTTTTGCCGAGCTCCAACCCTGCCTTTTTTGCTAATTCCACATTTGGTTCGACACCCTTTGCGATAAATACCCAATCCGCGTCAAGAGTCTTATTATTTGAAAGAAAAAGCGTGATATTCTTTTCATTAGATTCTGCCTTTAAAACGGATGTAGAAACATACAGATCTACGCCTCTATCCTGGATAATGGAGACAAGCTTTGTGGCCATATCATTATCAAGTTGTTGTGAAAAAAGGTGATCAGAGGAAATCACCACAGAAACTGATGAATAGCCATTATCTATTAATGTATCCGCCATTTCTAAACTTATTATGCCGCCACCAAGGATTACGGCCTGTTTTCCTTGAGCTATTACCCCCCTTAGCCTTTCAGCATACTTAAGCTCTGTGGTCAGGTAATGAATCCTATCACCTTTAAGCCCTGGTATAGGCGTAATTTTATTCGTGGCACCCGTATTTATGAGTAAAATATCGTAAGCAACTTCCTCACCATCTATAGAGACGATTTTCCTTTCCCTATCTATGGATTCGGCATTTCTCTGAGTATGGAGTCCTATGTGCTTTTTTTTAAACCAAGGCGGCGGTGCATAGAACATATCCTCAAAATCGAGCATATTCCTGAGTACGAATGGCTGCTCGCATGGCGTATAGGCTGTTTTTTCTCGTCTTGTGTAAATATCAATTTGGGCATTGCTACCTAGAATTCTAAGGGTGTTAGCACCAACTATACACGCGCCTCCCCCCCCAATCATGACAATTTTCATTTTATTTCCCTTTTTGAGTTGCCTTTATTTTTATTTCAGGGTTAAGATATACTCCATTCTTTTATTGATGCAAGAAAAAAATGGAGGTAGCTTGCCATTAGAATTTAATTCCCTTAACCATGGGCGAATAGCATTTGGCTTCTTTAATATAGAAACAGATCTTCTACTGATGGAGCACTATTTCTTTTTTGCCCCTCAGTTTTCTCATATGATTGAGAAGATAGGCAATGATTTGTCTCATAAAACAGATAAAATTATTTTAGAGGCCTATAGTATAGATAGCGCAAGGTCTGTGGGAAATCTTATGGGTGCAATCAGAGGTGTCGATTTGCATGGCTTTATCGGTGAGGTGTATAGAAAATTTCCCTTCCCAAAAAACCCTGAGCAATTTAAGCAGAAGCCATATGGTGCAAAAAACAGGGATAACATAGAGGCATTATTGAAAGAATGGGCTTCCCCTGCTGTTTTGTCAGTGCGTGTTGGCTCTGAGAAACCTGATATCATGATAGGGGAATTTCTTTTCAGCAAGAAGGGGTTTTATGATTTAATCGCATATGTCTGGCATGGTGGTATGCCGGGCTGGGAAGCTGGCGTTAGACCGGAGTATATCTCGAAAATTAAAGAAATTATCGATGAAAGCACGTCTCCGCTTCTAACTGAATTTAAACTCTAAGGCCCTGCTCAAGGCAAAATCTTATGAAATTATTCTGCCGCAAAAAAATTATCAGGGTTTAATTTTACTATGAAATCAGGCGATATTTTTACGTTATTGTCTTTTAGCAATTTTAAGAATAAACCTTCCTGGGTTGGCTGCAATTGAATAATTAAGGTAAAAAGGTCATCAAGATCGTTGCATGGAAAAGGTATTCCTCTTTCGTTGACTTTATTTATATGCCTGTGAGAAAGAGCAGAGAACCATATCTCTACTTGAAACTCGTTTGCCATTTCTTTAAATTTTTCAAATATATTCCTGCCCGATCCTTCAAAATCAAAACCATCAATAATAACTGTATCAGGCTTAAAGCTAATGTTTTCTGTCAAATTTTTCAGGTTTTGAATGAGCTTATCAATCCCGAAGCTTTCCTTCAGGTATGCTAATATAATTTTATTTTTATCCAAGAAATCCTTTGCTTCCTGTTCGTTTTCTAGATTTAGGTAATGAAAGACATCAACGTATATAAAATTGTAGTATGAGATCACCTTTTCTGGTGTGTCCTTTAATGAAACGTGGATGACTTTTCCTTTTCTAAATAGCCTGTCGAGGGCAACATGTATTAAACATGAGGTCTTGCCTACGCCTGCTCTTGATATTACCACGCCTAAATTACCTTTCCCTAATTCCTTCTGATTCGATTTTTCCAATATTTTTAAAGGACTTATATGTAAATATTTTTCCATTTTTACCCCTCGTTTGTTTATACTTTTTTGTGTTTTGCGATGAGTTCGTCTTCTAATGACTTGGGTACTTTCAAATACTTAGTGAATTCCATGGTAAATTCTGCCTTTCCCTGGGTTAGAGACCTCAATACTGTGGCGTATCCGAACATCTCTGCCAGTGGAGCCTCTGCCTCGACAGCCGTAAAAATGCCATCTTCTGCTGAGCTAATAATCGTGCCCCTCCTTTGGTTAACAGAAGACATAACATTTCCCTGAAACTCTGAAGGGCACTCGATGGATATCTTCATGATCGGCTCTAATAGTATTGGTCTTGCCTTTACATAGGCCTGCTTAAAAGCACCAATAGCAGCCTGGAAAAAGGCCTTCTCGGAGGAATCTACAGGGTGATACTGTCCGTCATTTATGGTAATTTTAACCCCAAGCACGGGGAATCCTATAAGAATGCCTTTTTTAAGGCATGATTGAAAGCCCTTGTCAACAGCAGGAATATATTCCGTTGGTATTACGCCGCCCTTTATTTGATTTATAAATTCATAATAACCTTCTTCCAATGGTTCCATAAAACCAGCTACTTTACCATATTGGCCAGCACCACCAGTCTGCTTTTTGTGTACATAATTGAATTCCGCCTTCCTTGATATTGTTTCACGGTAGGCAACCTGCGGAATCCCCGTCTCTACTTCCGCCCCAAATTCCCTTTTCATTCTTTCAACATATATTTCAAGATGTAATTCACCCATGCCGGATATAATAGTTTGCCCGGACTCTTCATCAACCCAGGATTTAAAGGTCGGATCTTCTCGAACAAATCTGTTTAAGGCCTTTGCGAGATTATTGCTTGATTTATTGTCTTTAGCTGAGATTTTAAGGGAAATTACAGGCTCTGGTACAACCATTGATTTCAAGGCATAGTTCAGGGAACCATCAGTGAACGTATCTCCCGAAAAACAATCAACCCCAAAGAGGGCTACAATATCCCCTGCGCCAGCCTTTGATATTTCTTCCATCTCATCGGCATGCATTTTTGCAAGCCTTCCCACCTTAATCTTGTTTTTGTTCCTTGTGTTCATTACGGTATCGCCCTTTTCAATAGATCCCTGATATATCCTGAGATATGTTAGTTGCCCGTAAGGGCTTACCTCCAATTTAAATGCAAGTGCCACTAATGGTGCATTAGATTCGGAAGTAAGAGATGTTATTTTTTCTTCCTGGTCTATGTCCAAGGCTGTATTCTCTACATCTATTGGCGATGGCATATAATGTATAATACCATCTAATAACGGTTGAACGCCTATATTTTTATAAGCTGAGCCAATAAAAACAGGTGTTAATTCTCTTGCAATTGTACCCTTTCTTATGGCCTCATGTATCAAATCCTCAGTTACGCTGTCTTCAAGAATTGCCTCTGTCAATTCATCAGAGAACATCGCCGCAGCATCCAGTAATTCCTCCCTTTTTTCCATGGCCTCATTAACCAGAGAAGGGGGGATGCTTTCAACCTTGATAGTTTCACCAAAGGGTTCTTCAAAATAAAAGGCCTTCATGCTTATTAGATCTATGACACCGGCGAAATTTCCCTCCAGACCAATAGGCGTTTGCATGAGGATAGCATTATGGTTCAGTCTTTTTCGCAGCTGGTCTACAACTCGATAAGGGTCGCTGCCCGCCCGGTCGCATTTGTTTATAAAGGCCATTCGAGGGATATGGTTTCTATTCATTTGGCGATCTACTGTGATGGACTGAGATTGAACCCCTCCTACAGCACAAAGTACTAAAATCGAGCCATCCAGAACCCTTAGGGCACGCTCGACCTCTATAGTGAAGTCAACATGGCCTGGTGTATCAATTATATTAATATTGTGTTCTTTCCATTGGCAGTATGTGGCTGCGGAGGAAATCGTGATACCCCTTTCCTTTTCAAGCTCCATTGAATCCATCTTCGCGCCGATTCCATCCTTTCCCCTTACCTCATGAACGGCGAATATCCTCTTTGTATAGAAAAGAATTCTTTCTGTCAGGGTAGTTTTGCCTGAATCAATATGAGCGCTGATACCTATATTTCGTAAGTATTTAGTATCACTAACCATGAACATCTCCTTATGTTTTACTATATAACTTTTTCTCTGTTTAAACAGCTACAAGAAGTGTAAAAGTAAAAATTGATTTTCATACAACGTATCTCCTAACATAGCAAGAAAGAAGTTATACTTTTTTAAAAGATAGTAAAAAAGTTATATATTTTTTTATCGTATCATATAAAAGCAACAATAGTAAGGGCTGTCTAAATTTTATACTATTCGAAGGCCATTCAATATAATTAAATAATGCAGGAATTTTTGATTTTTCTTTTTCTTTATTATTTCTAGACACCACAGAAGGGTTCCCTGATAAAAGAATGCTTAAAGCAGTTTGCCCGTTTCCTTAACTTTTTTGGTTTTGCCTTGACTGGTGGATACAATTAGATTAAACATAGTCATTTACAAATAGGAAGGGATCTTTTTATTATGGATGAATCAAGCAGGTTAATTAAGGAAATAAAGGAACGGGTTAAGAGTTTAAGGGAAAAGGGTATCAGTCTTTACCCCTCAGGATTTAAAAGGGATACAAGAGTGGAGGATATCGTTAACCGTTTCGGAGAAATGGGCCATGATGAGCTAGAAAATATAAGTGATAGATTTACCGTATCTGGAAGGGTTATGTCTATAAGAAGCTTTGGCAAGGCCGCATTTATAACAATCAAGGATGGCACAGGCAGCCTCCAGGCTTACATAAGAAAGGATAAGATTGGGGATGATAATTTTTCAGTCTTTAATCTTATAGATATTGGCGATCATGTTGGGCTTTCAGGGACGGTTTTTAGGACTAAGACTGATGAATTAACTATTGTGGCAGACGCTATTGAAATTCTTTCTAAGTCTCAGCGGCCGCTGCCGGAAAAATACCACGGGTTAATGGATATAGAGGCACGATATCGTCAACGGTATCTCGATTTGATCGTAAATGATGAGGTGAGAGAAACCTTTATTTTAAGAAGTACTATATTAAAGAACATTCGCGAGTTTTTTTATAGCCAGGGGTATATGGAGGTGGAGACCCCCATGATGCAAGCAATTCCGGGAGGGGCTACAGCAAGGCCATTTAAGACATATCATCATGCATTGGATATGGATTTATATCTCAGGGTAGCACCTGAGCTATTCCTGAAAAGATTGGTAGTTGGGGGATTTGAAAAAATTTTTGAATTAAACAGGAATTTTAGAAATGAAGGCATATCCACAAACCATAATCCGGAGTTTACAATGCTTGAGTTTTACACAGCCTATTCCACCTATGAAGACATGATGAATCTGACAGAGGACCTCATAATCTATTTGGTCAAAAAACTTTTTAAAAGCCTGACAATAACCTATCAGGGGGAGACGCTGGATTTTTCAACCCCCTGGAAGAGTGTGTCATTGGTTGATTCCCTTAAGGATGTCGGCGGGGTTCCGGAAGAGATACTTACTGACAGTAAAAAACTGCAGTCTTTTGCCACCAGCAAGGGGATTGATTTAGAAAATGCTCACGAGATTGGAAAGATATTATTTGAACTCTTTGAACATTTAGTTGAACCGAAATTAATGCAACCTACGTTTATTAAGAAGTATCCTATAGAGGTCAGCCCTCTTTCCAGGAGAAGTGATGAAGAACCAGATATTGCAGAAAGATTTGAATTGTTTATTGGTGGCAAAGAGATAGCAAATGGTTTTTCTGAGCTTAATGATCCCGATGACCAGCAGGAAAGGTTCTTAAGGCAAGTATCATTGAGAGAGTCTGGTGATGAAGAGGCCCTTTTTATGGATAAGGATTATATTAGGGCCCTTGAATATGGTCTTCCGCCAACAGCCGGGGAGGGCATCGGCATAGATCGCCTCGTTATGATTTTAACGGATTCTCCCTCTATAAGGGATGTTATTCTATTCCCGCATATGAGGAGGAAAGAGTGAAACTGGAAACTGGAAACTGGAAACCTTGAACCCTTAAACCTAAAACTGGAGACCCGATACGTAACGTTTCGAGATAGGAATATGTCTTTTGAACTGTTTTTTTCATTGAGATACCTGAAGGCAAAGAGAAGGCAGGGGTTTATTTCCATAATCACCGGCATATCAATATTGGGAATCATGATAGGTGTAATGGCTCTCATTGTCGTATTGGCGGTGATGAATGGATATAGAGAAGATTTATTGAAAAAGATC
>CAYMVB010000375.1:0-19486 GCA_964393665.1 uncultured Desulfobacteraceae bacterium
TCAAAAGGCAGATGAGTTGTCCAATAACGGCTTTGAAAATGCCAGCGAGGCAAGACGTGTCGGCGATTTAGGCCTTGCTAAAAGTGCCCTAGAAAATGCTAATGAGGCGACAGTGATTTTATCAGAGGTGGTGGAAGAGGCATCCTTGGTGATTACGGAGGTATTAGATAAAATGAAGAAAGAGGATTATTGCTCAGCCGCAGAGGCCGCATTGACAACTCACTATAATATCTCAAAGGCAACCACTCAGACTATATATGCATCTTCATATATTGCTCAAACAAGCACCTCACCAAAAACAGTCTCAGAATCAAGGGAAATATTTAAGGATGCCAATGAACTTATTGAGAAGCTTAATCAAATTCAAAAAAGAATTATAGAGATACTTCGTGCCTGCGGCATTGAGCCCATAATACCTGAACCGTACAAATCACCAGAGGAGGAAAAACTGCTAATAAAGGAAATTGAGCCGGCGAGCCCAATTTAAAAGGCACGGCATTAAATAAGGTCATAACTCTCTTGCAATCTTTATGAAAAAATAAAAAGGAGAAAGTAAATGCTACTCAAAAAACACAACTTATGCTTATTGGTTGTTATGTTATTTATTTTGATCCTCAGCGGAACTGCCATGGCAGCTAAGAAGTTCACCATAAAACCAAGATTTTCAGCTAGCTGGAAGATTGATGATAACTTTTTTAAATCTGAGATAAATGAGAGGGAGGTTTATACATACCTTTTTCAGCCCGGAATAGACCTGGGTTTTAAAACGGCCAAAAACCTGCTTTCCTTCAGCTACACATTAAATAATTATAACTATGATGATCGGGATAGTCCATTTCCTGGGCAGGAGCTTGCAGACAGTGAAGATTATACAGGACATAAGATAATATTTAGAGATACTTATAAGCCGACAGACAGACTTTCTTTGGGATTGGAGGATTTCTATGACAAGACACGTGAACCAGCAGATTCAGACAGATTCAGCAATTCGGTTTCGAGAGAAAAGTATACTGTAAATCAGCTATCCCCCTGGATTTCATATGAACTTAGCCCTAAATTATCATCTGAGTTCAGGTATAGATATAAAGATAAAGACTATGATAGAGCAATAAATGAAGATGCTGAAGAGAACAGGGCTATGATTAAGTTGACTTACAATTTAAAGCCAAAAACCACCCTTAATCTTGAGTATCAAACATGGGGAATGGACTATGACCTTGCAAGCTCAGATTATGATTCGGATCAAATTAAGCTGGTATTTATGAAACAATTTAAATATTTTTCATTTGAAGCAGGTGCAGGTTACCATAATCGAAGTTTTGATGTCAGCAGTATAGACGACATGGATTTAGTTACATACAGAGTAGTTCTTATGGGACAGAACCCACCTGCACCGGATGGAAATCCCAGGAGTTACATAACATTGGCTGCCGAAGAAAATTTTAATGATTTAGGGGAAGGAGACCAGTACTATAAGGCTAGAAGATATACCTTGAAGGCAGGCCATTTTTTCATGGAAAAAATATTGCTTTCCACTGACAACTATTACCAGAATAGCGATTATGAAATAACAACCGGGGTTACACCGTCCGGGGCGATAGAATTGCGTGATGATAGCATATATAATCTATCATGCAGCCTAGGATATAAATTCCTAGACTGGCTCATGTTTTCCCTGACTGCTGGTTACGAGGATCGTAATTCTAATCTTGCCGGTTTTGACTATGAGAACAGATACTATATGGCAAAAATTGACTTCAGTTATAATCTTGGGAAAAAGTAGCTTTTGTCAATATATAGAATACTAAAAAAGGCAGTAAGCACAGAGGTTTTGGTTATCTGCCTTTTTTATTTCTTTGCCTCATCTTTTTTTTTATATCTCCACTAATAATGAATAATTTTTTTAAAATCTCAAAAAATACTTTTTTAGTCCTATTTATTATTGGGGTGGGCATCTTTATGTTTTCTTTATTCTCAAATGCTGAGAATGAAGATTATCTTATTGGGCCAAGGGATATTCTTACCGTAATAATTTACGCCGGCGGTGAGGAGCAACAGAAAGTTGACCTGACTGTTTCTGCTCAAGGGACAATTAATGCGCCTTTTATTGGCTCTGTACGTGTTAAAGGTTTGTCGATTAGACAGTTAGAATTGGCCATCACTGAGCCTTTGGCCAGAGATTACTTTGTAAGCCCTCAAGTGAATATTAGGGTAAAAGAATACCACAGCCTCCATTATTATATATCAGGGGCAGTAAAATCGCCTGGCATGTATGAGGTGTCTTTAAACACAAGTCTGATGGAGCTTTTAGCAAAGGCCGGTGGTGTTTTGCCGGAAAGAGGGAACGTAGCCTACATCCTGAGGGAATCCGTGGAGCTAATAGAACAGAAGGAAAAAATCGAGGACTTCATCCTTGCGAAAGACCCAATTAAAATAGACTTAAAGAAACTTTTGGACTTAGGCGATATGAGCTTTAATGTAATGCTGAAGCCAGGTGATGTTGTTTATATCCCCCTTGAAAAGACCCTTGATTTAGCAGAATCAAAGATATATGTCGAAGGGGAGGTCAAAAAACCAGGTGTCTATAATTTTCAGGTCGGATTGACTGCAATGAATGCATGCATAATGGCCGGGGGGTTTGACAAATTTGCTGCACCTAACCGGACTAAGATTATAAGAAAAAATAAGGAAAATCAGGAGATAATTAAAATTAACTTGGATCAGGTAAGGGAAGGAAAGATCCCTGACACTGAATTGAAGCCTGGTGACAGAATATTTGTACCAGAGACATGGTTATAGATTAAGGGGAATTATGGAGGCAGCGTATTTGACAATCATAAGAAGGAAGTTAGTTCTTTTCTTATTATGCAGGTTTTGCATCATTATGGAGAAGATATGAGCATTTCAGGGAATAAACAATCTCTTCATCTTACAGATTATTACTATATCCTTGCAAAGTACCGGTGGACTATATTCTCCTGCCTCGTTATAGTTGTATCTCTAACAATGCTTTTCAGCTTCCTGGCTAAACCCATATATAGGGCCGGCACCACCCTTGTTATTGAAAAGGAACAAAGCACATCACCATTGACGGGTGAAAGATTGGATTATGAAAGCTATATAAGCCAATCACTCACATTTAATACCCATTTCAAGCTTATAACTTCACGGCCTGTGTTAGAGGAGGTTATAAAAAACCTCAACCTTGATCAGTTACATACAGGGCAGGAAATAGAAATAAATCCCTGGAAGGAGATGTTGGCACAGTTCAAGAAAAATATAAGATTGCTTTTCAAGAAAAATGAAGATACCCCAAACTCCCAGGAAAAATTGGCATATGTACTAGAAAAGTTGGGACGAAAAATCAATATTGACCAGGTTAGGGATACTCGTCTTTTGCGGATAAATGTTGATGACCATAACAGAAATTTTGCCATAGATTTGGCAAACTCTATCGCAATGGCCTACATTGAGTTTAATATAGCCAATAATCTATCCTCGTCTAAAAATACATTAAGCTGGATGACAGACCAGTTATATGAAATGAAGAAAAAATTGGAAGATGCTGAGGAAGAATTTTTGGCATATAAACAGAGAGAGAAGCTATTTTCAATAAAGGGAAGGCAAAGTGTAATAATTAAGAAAATCGAGGAATTTAATGACGCCTATATAAATGCCAGAAACAAAAGGCTTGAGCTGGATTCGGTATTGGAAAAGCTGCGGAAAGACCTTATCCCGGGGGAAGATTTCCCTCGAATACGATCCCTCATAAATAATCCACTAATAGATAGTCTTTACAGCCAGCTCCTCGAATCCGAGGTAGAGATTGAAAGGCTTAAAAAGGTGTATAGACCTAAGCACCCAAAGGCAATACAAATACAAACAAAGATTGATAATACAAGAAACAAGCTCCAAGAAGAATTTAGAAAAGAAATTGAAAACATTAAATCTGAGCGATCCGTGCTTCTATCGAGAGAGGCTGTGCTGCAGAAAACTATAGGAGATTTTGAAAAAGAAGCCCTTGGTATAAACAGGAAAGAATTACAATATAGTATATTAGAGAGAAATGTTGAGACAAATAAAAAATTATACGATACACTGCTTTCTAAGGTTAAAGAATCTAATATTGTTGTTAATAAAAGCCTATCTAATATAAGAATCGCTGAAAAGGCCGTCGCGCCCCAGAGCCCTGTCAGGCCTAGAAAAATGCTCAATTTTATTTTAAGCGTCATCTTTGGTCTCATAATTGGCATAAGTATGGCCTTTTTATGGGAATATCTTGATAGGTCTTTGCGTACTGAGGAAGATGTTCAAAGATATATAAAACTTCCAGTCCTTTCGGTAATCCCAAAGACAGATAGACCTGAACTAAAAGGGAAAAAAGAGGCAAAAAAAGGGCATACGATCTCTCCTGCTTTGTCCAGCTTGTTCTTAGATAACTACCCTATAAATTCCTCCTTTGCAGAATCCTATAGAACCTTAAGAACGAATGTCAATTTTTCCTTTATCGAGAAAGGGTTTCATTCTCTTTTAATAACAAGTGCTGGCGAAGATGAGGGAAAAACAAGTACGGTAGCAAACTTAGCGCACACAATAAGTAAATCCGGTATGTCTGTCTTAATGGTGGATGCTGACCTTAGAAAAACTACGCTAAGCCATCTTATGGGTTCTGATAAATCACCTGGCCTTACAGGGCTAATTTCGGAAATTTATAACTTTGATATACAAAAAGGCGCTTTAGGGGGGGTATCCATAAATGATCTTTTTCATCTTTTATCCCTCCAAAAAAAGACAGGGCTTTTAGATTTGTCTGGGAACGGACATAAATTAACGCTGAGTTTTCTACAAGGAAATTTGGTTGACCTATACTGGGTAACAAGGCCTAAGGAAAATGAATTGCCTGCTATTTTAGAAAAAACAGGTTTGCTGGATAAAGAAAAAATTAATCAGGCTGTTCAGAGACAAGAGCATACAGGGCAAAGGCTGAGCTTTATTCTCTTAAATGGCGGATTTCTCCAAAGGGAACAACTAAAAGGCCCGCTTACCATTTATATGATGGAAGGCCTTAGGGTCGCCCTTCAGTTTAATGAAGGTATATTTTATTTTAAAGATATGCCTGAAGAAAGTTTTAGAAAAATATTTTTTAACCCCGTAGATTTTACGGCTCTCTTAAGCCAGATCATTTCCGAATGGGAGGAAACCCCTTTTTTGCAAAAAGTGATTAACTCAGTTATTAAAAAAACGGGGATTGAAAATCTCTTCCTTCTCCCTGGTGGGAAAATACCGCCTAACCCGTCGGAATTATTATCATCTGAGACTATGCCTTTCCTTATGGCAAAGCTGAAAAAAATTTTTGACGTTCTAATCATTGATTCAGCCCCACTATTGCCTGCAAGCGACGCTCTTCTATTAACACCTTACTCAGATGGTGCCGTATTGATGGTTAAAGCGGGCAACATGAACAGAAATATGGTTAAAAAGGCTATAGAACAACTTAATATGGCAAAGGCTAACCTTATTGGAATAGTGCTTGGTCAGGTCGATATAAAGAGAGAGGGTTATTACAAAAATTATCATAAATATTACTCATCGTATTACGGAGAAAAGAAATAGTGCAAACAGGTGGTAGTAAGGCGCACTTTTCTTTTATCCCGCGTGTATTTCTCTGCACCTTAACAATAACATTATCTATCTTTTTGTTTTATTGGCTCTGCCTTAATTTTGTTTCACAATTATATGTTCAAAGATCCGACAAACTAATTCGTAACGCAAACTATGGATTGGCTATAAACTCCCTTAACAAAGCATTGCGTTTCAGCCCCTCTAACGCTGGGATTTTTAAGAGGCTCGGGAGGGTGCATTTTAAAATTGCTCAGATAACCTCGCCGCAAGAGGAGAGAGTATCTTATTTTCTCCAAGCAAAGAATTATTACCTCGAGGCATATAGGCTTAATCCCCAAAATTCTGAAATTTCCTATTGGTTAGGGATACAGGAGATGGCTCTTGAAAAATTATATAACCGTTCGTTTCCTGAGAGCGATAATAACCCTTATCAGGCCCTTCCCTATTTCAAGAGGTCTATAGAGCTGTGGCCGAATTCGATGGTATATAATTATGAATTTTCCAGGTACCTTTATTGCTGCCATAAAGACAGAAATGAATTTCTGCCTGTTGTCTCTACCTTGTTCATGGTCTATCCACCTGTATATAGACACATAAAGAAGGAGCCTATGTGGTCTCCTGCGGCAAGGGAGGCGGCCAAGAAGGGGCTTGAAAGAGCAATAAAAAAGGGCATTTTAAAGAACGAGGCCTGTAGGGTTATGTCTTTCATTTTTTCAGAGGAAGGCGATTGGGCTGGAGCTATCCGTCAGTTTAAAAGTGCTCTTTCTCTTCAAGGCAATAGGAATTCATCTGAAGACTACAAACGTTTAGGCTATCTTTATTTAAAAAACAAGGAGCTGCATTTAGCAGCAACCTATTTTATAAAGGGCCTACAATTAAGCAGGCACATGGAAAAAGACCTTGAAGGCATTTACAATTTTTATGGAAAGGAAGGGTACATAGAGGAGCGTTACAACCTTCTCGATGCAGTAAGGCATAGCTTTATGTTTTCAAGAACAATAGAGGTTCTCACAGCTCAATCCCTAATAAGTCTAAATAGATTTAACAAGGCAAAAGTTATTTTAATGGATTTAAACCGGAAAAAACCTACTTCTGATGCATATTATCTGCTTGCAAAGATTGCCCAGGCAGAAGAAGAGTGGGACAATGCTGAAATTTCCGCGCAAAAAGCTACTGTTCTTGACACAAAGAAAAGCCAGTATCATCTGCTTTTCTCCCAAATACTTAATCACTTAAAGAAATTTGAGAGGGCTGAAAAAGAGGCTGGCCTTGCTATCAGATATTCAACTAAAGCTTATCCATGGCTTTTTGATAATAGGGGATGGATAAGATGGAAGCAAAGAAAATACCGTATGGCATTAGAAGACTGGGAATTTGCAATTAAATTGAGTCCTGAGAGGGCGCCTTATTATGCAAGGGCGGCCGAATGCTATATGATAATAGGAAATCCTTCTGTAGCCATCGATTATTACAAAAAGGCAGTAAAACTTGACCCAGAAAATAGAGATTACCAAAGAAGGTACCGCGAGATTGAATTATACAAACTTAAAAATCCAGATAAGACAGGTAATGTTTGTCTTGATAGGAAATCTTTCTTATGCCTGAATCAATAAAAATTGTCCGATATGGCCTTTATTTATTGCTAATATTTACGCCTCTTGCCAGGGGCTCAGTCCAGGGATGGGCAATAGCTGTAATCCATCTAATAACCTTGTTCACAGTAGCTATATTTTTGATAAACAGATGTGTTAAATTGGAATGGAAATCGATAAAAACAGGGCTAAACAAGCCAATCCTGGCTCTTTTTATATTATGTTTCGTGTCATCCATTTTTTCTATCCACAGAAGATCAAGTTTGTGGGCGATGATTTTATTAATTGATTATTTGGCAGTTTTTTATCTTGTTATCTTTACAATCAATAGCAAACCGAAATTCTTAAATTTTGCATATCTAATTGTGAGCATAGGCACGTTCTTGTCGATTTTTGGTATTTTTAAGAGATTTGGCTACAATCCTTTTCCCTGGTGGAATTATGAAGACCTTAAATATAGCATGGATTTTCTGTCAGCCACGTATGGCAACCATAATCATTTAGCAGGCTATTTAGAGATGGCCATACCCATAGCATTGGGACTCTTTTTGATTGATTTCAGGGGCGGCAAGCTTTTGTTGATGATTTATATATCTTTTATAATGGTGACTGCCCTGGTTCTTTCATTATCCAGGGGGGGCTGGGCGAGCTTTCTTTTTGGAATTTTAATATTTTCCTATGGTTTGATGAAAAGTTACTATTTTAAGAAAAAAAGCCTTTTTCTAAGCTTACTTGGTTTCTTGTTTTTGCTGTCACTTGTTATACTTTCCAGCACCCCAGTAGTAGAAAGGGTCATAAATATCCTTGAAAAAGAGGGGGCAGCGGACTTTTATGAAAGGAGAGTAGCCTGGGAGGGGGTTATTAAAATGATTGCTGATAAGCCTTTGCTCGGAACTGGCCCGGGCACTTTTTCCTCAGCTTTTACAAGATATCAGCCGGCAGGCCTTGCAAGTCATTTTTCGAAGGCTCACAATGATTACCTTCATTTTACTGCTGAAGTTGGGGTTATAGTAATCCCCATTATTATCTGGATGGCCATAGTTTTATTTAGAAAAGGCTTCTATAAACTAAGGAGCCCGAGCCGCCTGATCAGAGGCATAACGCTTGGTGCTATGTCTGGCATAGGAGCCATTCTTTTTCATAGCCTGATAGACTTTAATCTACACATACCAGCCAATGCGCTTATGTTCACTGTCCTATCAGCTTTAGTTGTTGCACCTCTAACAGGAAAGGGACATACAGTGACTTATAAAAACGAAAAGCCGAAAGATTATCATTCATTTATTGTTTAAATTTTTTAATAAGAAGTTTTTGATAGCTAAGCCAAAAATTATATTCTATGCTATTATTATGTTAGATTCATAATAAAGATAAGGGCTTTTAATAAAATACAGGCTTTTAGAATGAAAATAAGCTTTTATTAAGAGGTATTAATCTTGATTGGCCTTTAGCCACCAGCTATGAGCAGTGGAAAACTTTACTCTATGCTATCGAGCTGGTTTATTGAAATTTTGCAACTAGTAAACAAAGGACTTAAGTTTAAGGAAAACAGATGAAAAGAGCTTTAATTACAGGGATAACAGGCCAGGATGGATCCTACCTTGCCGAGTTTCTTTTATCTAAGGGCTACGAAATTCACGGGCTTATAAGGAGATCCAGTAGCTTTAACACTCACAGGATTGATCACATATATGTTGATCCGCATGGCAGAGATGTGCATTTTTTTCTTCATTATGGAGATCTTACTGATTCTGGCCAGCTTATAGATCTTGTATACAATATAAAGCCCGATGAGGTATACCAGCTTGGCGCACAATCCCACGTAAGAGTTTCGTTTGATATGCCTGAGTTTACAGGGAACGTTACGGGACTGGGTGCCACAAGGCTTTTGGATGCCATACAAAGGAGTGGGGTAAATAGCAGATTTTATCAGGCCTCATCTTCAGAGATGTTTGGTGCTGCACCACCACCTCAAGGGGAGAAAACCTTCTTTTATCCAAGAAGCCCCTACGCAGCTGCGAAGGTATATGCTTATTGGATGACAGTTAATTACAGAGAGGGATATAATCTTTTTGCATGCAATGGCATATTATTTAACCATGAATCTCCCCGTAGGGGAGAGACTTTTGTTTCAAGAAAAATCACAAGGGCTATTAGCAATATGCTCGCAGGTAAGCAAAGGAAGCTTTACCTCGGAAACATGAAGGCAAAAAGAGATTGGGGTTTTGCGCCCGAGTATGTTGTTTTAATGTGGATGATTCTTCAGCAGGACAACCCCGAGGACTATGTAATTGGAACAGGGAAAAGCCATTCGGTAAGAAATTTTGTATTACATGCCTTTTCCTATGCTGGCTTAGAAATAGAGTTCAGGGGCGAAGGTGTTGGAGAGAAGGGAATAATAAGGAGCATATCACCAAGATGGGAACATATCTTTAAAACAGGCGATGTGATTGTTGAGATAGACCCCAGATATTTTAGGCCAACAGAGGTTGAGCACCTAAAAGCTGATGTAAGCAAGGCCAGGCAAGAACTTGGGTGGGAGCCAAAGATTGATTTTAATGATGTAATCAAGATAATGGTAGATTATGATTTGAAATTAGAAAAACTTAAGCCCATAGGAGAGGGAATAAATATCTCTCAAAACAAGGGGTTTGGTTATACAAACCATGACATATCATTTATGAAATTATAGGGTAATACATGATTTCCACATCAAAAATATATATCGCCGGACATAAAGGACTTGTTGGTTCATCTATTCAAAGAAACCTAACAGTGAAAGGCTTTGAGAATCTAATTTACAGGCAAAGCAAAGAGCTTGATTTACGCAGGCAGCAGGATGTAGAGGCTTTTTTTGAGAAGGAAAGGCCGGAGTATGTTTTTCTTGCCGCAGCCAAGGTAGGAGGCATCTTTGCCAACAGTACGTATAAAGCTGAATTTATCTATGATAATATAACGATAGCTGCAAATATCATCCAAGCATCATACAAAGCAGGTGTTAAAAAGCTTCTGAACCTCGGATCATCTTGCATATACCCAAAACTGGCACCGCAACCACTTAAGGAGGAATACCTTTTATCGGGCCCCCTTGAACCTACCAATGAACCATATGCGATAGCTAAAATAGCCGCCATAAAACTTTGCCGATATTTTAATGAACAATATGGGACAAATTTTATATCTGTTATGCCTACCAATCTATATGGACCTCATGATAACTTTGACTTACATACATCTCATGTTCTTCCGGCATTTTTGCGGAAGCTTCATTTATCAAAACTTTTAGGCCAAAATGACCATAACCTAATAGTCAACGATTTGGAGTTATTTGGAAACAAGCCAGATATCGATAAGGAGGGGTTATCGGGCGTTGATCCGGAATTTCTGAGTGGTTATCTCTCGAAATTTGGGATTTATCCCGATAAAATCATATTATGGGGGTCAGGGAGACCTTACCGTGAGTTTTTATACGTAGATGATATGGCCGAAGCAACAGTATTTATGATGGAGCACTGTAACGCTGAGGATATAAAAGAGTTTGTAAATATAGGAAGCGGAGAAGATGTTACCTTATATGAGCTAGCAGAGCTGGTAAAAGCCGTAGTAGGCTTTAAAGGGGAAATTACGTGGGATACAAATAAACCCGATGGAACCCCTAGAAAACTTTTGGATGTATCAACTATCAATGATCTTGGGTGGAAGTCCAGGGTGGGGCTGAAAGAAGGCACAAAAAGGACATATAAATGGTATTTAAAGTTAAGCGGAATGTCTAATTAGTCTTTTTTATTCTCACCCAAAAACAATTTTTATAAAAAGTAGTTGAATATGCCCTCCAAATGAGAGAGCGTATATTTAACTAAAAAACTAAACGGAACCCGAAAAAGGAGCACAAAATCAAGCTACGATATGCAGGCTTGTTTAGTCGACTTAGTACTCTTTTTAGTCGAAGAAAATTCTACCAACGGGTCTTTAAACATAACCCCGGGCGTTATGCCAAAAAATATAACTTCCGGGATCTTTTTATAGCGATGCTTTTTTGCCAACTAGCATAACATAAGCCAAAAGATTAAGACAGGCATGTGGGGAACTGGCCTGCTGTTCAGGAAAAGTCTATTATCTGGGGATGGAGGATGTCCCTAAAAAATTCATCCTTTCATATTCCAATGTTCATAGAAATTGACAAATGTTTCAAGCTCTTTTTTATGAGAGCCCTGCGGTATGTCAGGATGAAGTACCGGGAAAGCATAGATTGAGATTCACGGACAAGCTATTTCCCGTGGATAGTTCAATTATATCCCTATCAGATATTTTAGACAGTAGTAATATACTGAAAAAACAAGAATTAGATAATTATGATTTCATTTCGGTAGAGGAAAAGTTGCGTCGTCAGGCATGTACATAGACTATTTGGATGCCTTTTAAGCCAAATTAATGAGTAGTGCGCATTGGCCGCATTTTTTTGGAAGGCTTTAACTTCGCATTCGAAGGCAATTGGGTTTAATGAAAGATTATAAAGGTAGAAATACGTATAGCAAATTAGGCTTAAGAAAAGGGAAACCTGCAATAAAGGCTGGAAAGGCCCTGGATAGTAAGAAAAAAATCTTACTATGGATTAGTTTATTTTTCATGGTTTTTATTGTCAACTATTTGTTTTTTATGCATTTCAAGCCATTAAAAATGGAAACCGTAGATGGGCTTGAAATAATGAATCCCGAAGGCCTTATAACCTTTAAAGATTGGTCTGAAAGAGGTTGCAATCTGCAGGAAGAGGGAAATCTTATTGGCGCATATGATGCGTATAGCAAGGCCATCAATTTAAGGCCAGAGGATTCAAATATTTATGTAAAAAGAGGGGCTGTTTGTGTAAAAATGGAAAATTATGACAATGCAATCAGAGACCTAAAAAGGGCAATATCATTAAATCCAGATCGTATTGAGGCTTTTGTTCAGAGGGGATCTGTTTATCTTAAGCAACAAAATTTTGATTATGCCATTAATGATTGCAATTACGCGCTGTCCCTGGATCCTACTATAGAAGAGGCATATTATGTTAGAGGCATAGCTTTTAGAGAAAAGGGGTTATCCGACAAGGCAAAAAACGATTTTAAAAAAAGCTGTGAATTAGGTAATAATAATGGTTGCCAGGAATATGAAGAGATTTTATATAGTATGAATGATTGGACATAATTGGGTATTTTGCTTTTCCTTTTATAAATAAGACATTCTTGTTTATCATGGGACATATATTTGATTTAAAATCGGCTAGGCTTTACGAGAAATGGCTTAATTCCCCTGGTGGGGTTTTGCTCGATAGGCTAAGCACAGATCTAATTCTTCGTCTTCTTAGGCCAAAAAGAGGAGAAAGGGTTTTAGATGTTGGATGCGGAACAGGCAACCATCTATTACTTTTCCATAAATTAGGGCTTAATATTACCGGCATTGACGCATCCCCCTGTATGCTGGATATAGCCAAATCAAGGTTGGGCAGCAAGGCATCCCTTAAAGTTAGCATGGCAGATGATTTACCCTTTGAGGACAACGAATTTGATATAGCTACGCTCATTATTACGTTAGAGTTTGTCCATGATCCACTTGCAACCCTGAAAGAGGTAGGCAGGGTGACTAAAGACAGGGTTTTTGTTGGAGTATTGAATTATTTATCCTTTGATTGCATTTTAAACAAAGTTATTTCCTTGTTTAATGATTCGATCTTTAGAGAGGCACATTTATTTTCCTTTTGGGGCATAAGAGAAGACATTAAAAGGGCATATGGTGATACCCTCATAGATTGGGGAAGTGTGCAGACAATGCCTGCATTTTTTGTTAAAAGGTATGCTAGAAATATGAACAGATATCCATTAACTCAGTATTGCCCATTTGGTGCCTTCATAGGAATTTGCTCTAAGATGATGTATACAGTAAGAACAGAGGGCATAAGAATTGAAGATGAGTTAAAAAAAGGTGCTGAGTCATTAGTGGATTTGCCGGGATTTTAATGATTTACGTGTTTTAACTATTGACAGAAGTAATAATAGTAATTAATCGTTATATAGAATTTTTTTATTAGTGCGAGAGTGGCGGAATTGGCAGACGCACTGGACTTAGGATCCAGCCCGCAATGCGGATAGGGGTTCAAGTCCCCTCTCTCGCACCATATAAAATGGTCACGGTCAGTTTTTCTTGATCAAACGGCTGTGATTTAATTGATAGTAATAGAGAGTGGAGACGTAGGCGTTATAATGGGAGATATGAAAACAGAGGTAGAAGAGATCAGCCAGGTTAGAAGGAAAATTAACGTTGAGATTGACTCTAAAGAAGTAGCTAAAACAATAGATAAGCTATACAATCAACTTTCCAGGAAGGCGAAGGTAAAAGGCTTCAGGCCTGGAAAGACCCCAAGGAATATACTTGAGCAGTATTATGGCAAACAGGTCTTAAGTGATGCAAGAAGTGACTTAATAAGGGAGTCTTTTCCTAAGGTATTAGAGGAGACTAACCTGTTTCCATTGGGAGAACCTATTATAGAGGATATGAATATTGAGTCAAATAATAGTTTCAAGTATTCTATTTTTTTGGAGGTAAAGCCAACATTTGAAATAAAGGACTATATTGGAATTTCTGTGGATAAAGAAATTTTGAACGTCCCTGAGGAGGCCGTTGATAAAGCTATTGAGAAAATAAGGGAATCTCATGCCAAGTTAACCTCTATTGATGAAGACAGGGGAATAACAGAGCATGACCACGCTGTTATTAGTTATGAAGGTTTTTGGGAAGGCACGCCTATCAAAAACATAAAAGGTCAGGAGTTTTTGGTCCATGTGGGGTCTGGTAATTTTTACAAAGAGGTTGAATCAGGTATTATCGGGTTAAAAAAGGGCGATAGCAAAGATATTACGGTAAATTTTGATAAAAATTTTTACGATGTTAGATTGGCTGGCAGGACAGTAAATTTTCACGTTGCTCTTTTGGATATTAAAAAGGCAGATCTCCCAGAATTGGACGATGACTTTGCTAAGACTTTTGGCGATAATTTCAAGTCTTTGGAGGACTTAAGGAAAAAGGTGAAGGAAGAGATAACAATACAGGAGGAACAAAGAATAGAAAGTGAGTTAAAAAAACGCCTTTTAAAAAAGATCTCTGACAGCGTTAGTTTTCAGTTTCCTCAGGTGTTGGTTGAAAGTGAAATTGAAAATACAATCAATTCAATGAAGCAGCGGTTTTCGCTAAATGGGCTAACGATGGAATCGGCTGGTATTTCTGAGAGTAAAATGAGAGAAGAGTTGAGAAAGCCCTCCGAAGAAAGAATAAAGGAAGATCTTGTCCTGGACAAAATAGCTCGTCTTGAAGGTATTACTGTTGAAGAAAATGACATAAAGGGCGCCTTTAAAGATTTATCTCAAAAAACAGGAACTGACGTAGCTATGCTCAGGCAGTATTATGAATCTAATAATTTAATGGATCATTTACAGGCCCAGATTTTAGCTGAAAAGACCTTGAATTTCCTGGTCAAAGGTGCTATCATTAATGACAAAAAAGAGGTCTTAAATGAAACATAAAATTGTGAAAGGAAATGTGGCTAAATGCTCATACCAATAGTTGTAGAACAAACTTCAAGAGGTGAAAGGGCCTATGATATTTATTCACGCCTTTTAAAAGACAGAATAATATTTATTGGCGAGGAGGTTAATGATGATATGGCAAATATTATTATTGCCCAGTTTCTTTTTCTTGAGTCGGAAGACCCGGATAAGGACATCAATCTTTACATTAACTCGCCAGGCGGTTCAATAACAGCAGGACTTGCCATTTATGATACGATGCAATATGTAAAACCTGATGTGGTAACTATCTGTACAGGCCAGGCAAGCAGCATGGCAGCTCTTTTGTTAGCGGCAGGTAAAACTGGTAAAAGATATGCCCTTCCTCATTCAAGGGTGATGATTCATCAGCCAATGGGTGGAGTGCAAGGGCAGGCAACCGATATAGACATACAAGCCAGGGAGATTATTCGTGTAAGAGAAACCATTAATGAGCTACTGGTGCTTCATACAGGCAAAAGCATGAAGAAAATAAGAACTGATACAGAGAGGGATTATTTTATGACTGGTAAGGAGGCACTCGAGTATGGGATTGTAGATAAGGTTATCACAGAAAGGCAAATGATAAATTCGGGAAAGAATAAAGGGGGTGTTAATTCATGAGCAGGAAAGATGATTCATCGGGTGAGCTTGTTTGTTCATTCTGCGGCAAGAGTCAGGATGAGGTCAAAAAGTTAATTGCTGGGCCCTCAGTTTATATTTGCGACGAGTGTGTTTCTCTTTGTAACGAAATCATTCAGGAGGAATTCGCCCAAGAAGCGAAAGATAAAAAGCGAGATTTTCTTCTTAAGCCACGAGAAATAAAGGAGAAATTAGATCAATATGTAATTGAGCAAGATATGGCAAAAAAGATTCTTTCCGTATCAGTTCACAACCATTATAAAAGAACGACAAGTGATTTTGATAAAGGTGATGTAGAAATAGATAAAAGCAATATTCTTCTTATAGGGCCAACTGGGTCTGGAAAAACACTTTTAGCCCAGACTTTGGCAAAAATATTGAATGTTCCATTTACAATAGCAGATGCTACTACATTGACTGAAGCAGGTTACGTTGGTGAGGATGTTGAAGGCATTATTCTAAATTTGGTGCAGATGGCAGATTATGATGTAGAGAAGGCCACAAAGGGTATTATATATATTGATGAAATAGATAAAATTGCAAGAAAATCTGACAGCCCTTCTATAACGAGAGACGTTTCAGGGGAAGGTGTTCAGCAGGCGCTGCTCAAAATATTGGAGGGAACCGTTGCGAACATACCTCCAAAAGGGGGCAGAAAACACCCTCAACAAGATTTCTTAAAGATTGATACAAGAGGCATACTCTTTATTTGCGGGGGAACATTTGTTGGCCTTGACAAAATTGTTAGATCGAGGATTGGCAGCAAGACATTAGGGTTTGAGGCCGACGTAAGAGGAAAATCAGCATTGAATTTTGATGAAATCCTTGGCATGGTTCAGCCCGAGGATCTTCTTAAATTTGGGCTGATACCAGAATTTATAGGGAGGCTTCCTGTAATCGCAACCCTACAAGAATTGAGTCCCAATGCATTAGTTAAAATATTAGGTGAGCCAAAAAATGCGCTCATTAAGCAGTATCAGAAATTGTTTGAAATGGAGGGGGTAGATTTAAAGTTTTCTAAGGATTCGCTAAAGGCTATAGCGGACGAGGCCCTTAAACGAAAATCCGGGGCGAGAGGGTTGCGGGCCATACTGGAGAAGGTTATGCTTGATATTATGTATGATCTCCCTTCAAAGCCAGGTGTATCAGAATGCGTAATTGGAGAAGAGGTAATACTTAATAATGAAATGCCTCTTCTATTATATGAAAATGAAAATAAAATCGAATATGCGTAAGGATTCCTTATGTTCAAAAAAAATCCTATAGAAGATTTATTAAAGATCGAACAGGAAAAAATAGCGCTACTTCCCTTGAGGGATATAGTTATATTTCCCGGAATGGTTGTACCCCTGTTCATTGGAAGGGAAAAGTCTATAAACGCATTAAAATACGCGTTAAGTGAGGGAAAAGAGGTTTTTCTAGTAGCACAAAAAAATGCCATTATGGATGAGCCAAGGCAGAAAGATCTATATTCATATGGAACAATTGGAACCGTTCTTCAGCTTCTTAAGATGCCGGATGGGACTGTAAAGAGCTTAATAGAAGGAAAGGAAAGGGCAAAGATAAAGACCTTCATTAATAATAGCGATTTTATGATGGCAGAGATAGATAAGATTGAAGAGCAATATGTTCCAGATTCTCGTATAGATGCCCTCATGAGAAATATTCAGTCATCATTTAAATCTTATGCGGAATTAAATCAAAAGGTTGGCAATGATGTGGCCCAATCAATAGCCGCAATAAATGACCCGATACGAATAATAAATTCCATAGCAGCTCACCTTTCGGTAAAGGTAAAAGAAAAGCAATCTTTGCTGGAGATAGAAGACACAAGCAGTAGGTTGGAAAAACTTTATCAAATATTGATTTCAGAGATAGACATACTCGAGCTAGAAGAAAGTTTGCGCCAGAGAGTAAAAAAGCAAATGGAGAAAACGCAAAAGAATTACTACCTAAATGAACAGATGCGGGCTATCCAGAAAGAGATGGGTGCACAAGATGATTTCGCAAGTGAACTTAAGGAATTGGAAAGAAAGATAAAGAACAAAAATTTACCTAAAGAGGCCTCTTTAAAAGTAAGACATGAACTAAAAAAATTAAAAATGATGACATCCATGTCTGCAGAGGCTACAGTTGTGCGTAATTATATCGATTGGATTCTGTCATTACCCTGGATGAAAAAAACTAAGGATAATATTGACATACGGATGGCTAAATCCGTCCTTGAAGAAGATCATTATGGCCTTTCCAAACCAAAGGAAAGAATACTCGAATATTTAGCAGTTCAAAAGTTGATAAAAAAAATAAAGGGCCCAATTCTTTGCTTTGTTGGTGCGCCTGGGGTTGGTAAAACCTCTTTAGCTAAATCAGTAGCAAGAGCAATGGGAAGAAACTTTGTAAGGCTATCCCTCGGTGGCGTTAGAGATGAAGCCGAGATCAGGGGGCATCGAAGAACCTATATAGGGGCAATGCCTGGGAAAATTATCCAGTACATCAAAAGGGCAAAATCGAGCAATCCTGTTTTTTGTCTTGATGAGGTGGATAAGATGAGTACGGATTTCAGGGGGGATCCATCCGCTGCATTGCTAGAAGTTCTTGACCCTGAACAAAATAACGCATTTAATGACCATTACTTAGATCTCGACTATGACCTATCATCAGTATTTTTTATAACAACAGCAAATGACCTGAACGGCATACCAGCTGCATTAAAAGATAGGATGGAGATTATCAGGCTTTCGGGTTACACGGAAATGGAAAAGCTAAATATTGCAAAGGAATTTTTAATTAAAAAGCAAATTCAAGAGAATGGCCTATCTGAATACAAATTAACCTTTTCAGATAGTGCTATTTTAAATATAATTAGATACTATACAAGAGAGGCAGGCGTTAGAGGACTTGAAAGAGAAATCGCAGGTATTTGTAGAAAAGTTGCCAAAGAGGTAGCTCAAAAAGATGTGGACAAAGCTATAAAGATTAATGTAAATTCGCTTAATCGATATTTGGGTATACCTAAATTTCATTACGGAAAAACAGAAGAGAAAGACAAGATAGGCTTAGCCACTGGCTTGGCATGGACAAGTGTAGGAGGAGAAATACTTCAAGTAGAGGCAATTATTATGCCGGGTAAGGGTAAACTTGTTCTAACAGGAACTCTCGGGGATGTTATGAAGGAGTCTGCTCAGGCAGCGTTAAGCTATGTCCGCTCAAGGGGGAGAAAACTGGGGCTTCCTGATGATTTTCATGAAAAGATAGACATACATATTCACGTTCCGGAAGGTGCTACTCCAAAAGACGGGCCTTCAGCGGGTATAACTGTGGCAACAGCAGTTGTATCTGCCTTATTGAGAAAGCCTGTTAAAAGAACTGTGGCAATGACCGGTGAGATTACGCTTAGAGGCAGAGTTCTTCCTATAGGCGGTTTAAAGGAAAAAATTATAGCTGCCCATAGGGGGGGGATAAGTAAGGTTTTGATTCCTTTAGAAAATAGAAAGGATATGGAGGAAATACCCTCAAGGGTCCTTAAGAAAGTCCAATTAATTCCTATAGATACTATGGACGAGGTCTTAGAAGAGGCCTTGAAATTAGAAGAAGGAGAGGAGCTATTTCTGCCGGAGGACAGGTTTCAACCTTTTATACTACCTAAGGGAGAAACCCAATCACCTCTTTTTGCACACTAATTAGGGCGGGTAGCTCAGCGGGAGAGCATCGGCCTTACAAGCCGGGGGTCACGGGTTCAAATCCCGTTCCGCCTACCATCCATGCACGTGGCGGGGTTTGGTTCCGGTAGGGCGTCATGCCTGGCTGAGTGGATCAGTGCGATGGAAAGGCAACGGGTCAGGTTGTCTGGCTTTTGAGCTCATGCATTGTCACACGGGGACGTAGTTCAGTCGGTTAGAACGCCGGCCTGTCACGCGGAAGGTCGCGGTTTCGAGTCCCGTCGTCCCCGCCAGTAAATGAAAGGGTCAGTGAGATGAACTGACCCTTTATCTATTTAGCAATGCCCTATTTTGTTTACATCTTAAAAAGTATCAAAGAAGACACCTACTATGT
>CAYMVB010000376.1:0-1510 GCA_964393665.1 uncultured Desulfobacteraceae bacterium
CTTGGGATTGCCAATGAAGCCACTAACTGCTTTATTAATCTTTTTAGTTCTTCCGTTTTATAATTTCTATCAGCACACAGAAGGTTCCTGCGGTAACTATAGAATCTGCCATATTAAATGCAGGCCAGTGATAATTCTTTAATCCGAAATCCAAAAAATCTATTACGTAACCAAGTCTTATCCTGTCTGCAAGGTTTCCCAATGCACCGCCAAGAATGAGAGATAGGCCTGATCCCATCCAGGCCTGATTTTTCTTTACGGTAAACAAAAAAAATACTATTGCTCCTATAGCAACTATTATTACTGAAAGCAAAAGGTAGTGAAAAAGCGTTGAGTTAATGTGGCTGAATACACCAAAGGCCATGCCCTTATTTCTAACAAATACAATATTAAAAAAACCGGGAATAACCTGCACACTTTGGTGGGGATCTATGTTAGCTACTATTATTAATTTTGAAATCTGATCAAGGATAAAACCTACTAAGGCAATCCCGAGAAACACAACATGGTTTTTTTTCAATGTATTATATCCCTTGAATCTAATTCCCTGATCACCCTTACGCACCGCTCACAAAGAGAGGGATACTCTTTATCCTGTCCTATCGTAGCATCATGCATCCAGCATCTTTCACATTTAGGAAAACTTGCCGGCAAAGTCTTTATTATTAAACCAGGATAATCTGCACTTTCATAACCACCATCAAAGGAATCCTTACCCACAAATTTAAGATTTGACACAATACATATAGAACGAAGCTCTTCGCTGTAATTTTTTAGCTTTTCCGTCATATCTTCGGGAAGGACAATAAGCACCTCCGCATCAAGAGAATGCCCTATGATCTTATCCTTTCTTGCTAATTCCAATGCCTTTGTGATTTCCTTTCGAACAGTTATCAATAAATCCCATCGTTTCATTAAAGCGCTGTCTTTACATGCCTCCTTAACAGGCAAAAACAATTCGCTATGCACGCTATTTTTACCCTTGTGTGATGAAATGTTTTCCCAGACCTCCTCTGCAGTAAACGGCGTTATAGGGGCAACCAGCCGCACGAGTGCATCTAAAATTTCACTTATGGCTGTCTGTGCAGATCGTCTCCCCCTTGAATCAAAGGTCGATGTGTAAAGCCTGTCCTTTAATACATCAAGGTAAAAAGAGGATAAATCAAGGGTGGCAAAATTATACACCCCCTGATAAGCAGAATGGAATTCAAACCTTTCATAGGCCCCGGTAACTACCTCAATTAATTCCTGAAGCCTGTGGAGGGCCCACCTATCGATTTCAAATAAGTTCTCATACGATACACTGTCTTTTGAGGCGTCAAAATCATAAAGGCTGCCAAGCAAATATCTGAAGGTATTTCTTAGCCTTCTGTATGCCTCTACCAAGCGGTCCAAAATTTCTTGGGATAGCCTAATGTCTCCCCTGTAATCCTCAGAGGAAACCCATAGACGCAGAATCTCCGCCCCATATTTGTTTACTACCTCCTCCGGGGCAATAACATTTCCAAGG
>CAYMVB010000377.1:0-4876 GCA_964393665.1 uncultured Desulfobacteraceae bacterium
TATGAGCCACTGCTGATACTTACTCATCCTAAAGAAGTAATTTTCCTCCTTTATCACCCGCAGTTCGGTCTTATGGATCGGACATTTATTGTCTATCAGCTCTGTATCCGTATAAAACCGTTCACAGCCTACACAGTATTTCCCTTCATACTCGCTAAAGTAGATATCTCCTTTCTCAAAGACCTTGTTAAGGATAGCCTCAACTACCTCAATATGTTTTGAATCAGTAGTTCGCACAAAATAATCATTTTCGATACTTAGATTTGGCCATGTTTCCTTGAAGGTGTTGCTGATTCTGTCAACGTATGATTTCACAGTCTCCCCGGACTTCTCAGCGGCTTCAACTACCTTATCTCCATGCTCGTCTGTACCTGTCAAAAAAAAGGTGTCAAAACCAAATAACGTATAAAACCTCGCAATGACGTCTGCTACTATAGTAGAGTAAGCGTGGCCTATATGTGGTTCAGCATTTACATAGTAAATAGGTGTGGTTATATAAAAGCTTTTGTTTCTTATCGTGTTCATAAATTCACCGTGATTTCTTATCCCTTTTCTTATAACTATCATATTCAAATGAAAGGCAGCACATCAATCTTCCACATACACCGGATATTTTACTTGGATTTAGAGAAATATTCTGTTCTTTAGCCATCTTTATGGTTATAGGTGCAAATTCTGATAAAAATAATGAACAGCATAGTTGGCGACCGCAATGTCCAACTCCCCCTGACATCCTTGAAAGATCCCTGTCGCCAATTTGCTTCATTTCAACATGGGCATGAAATTTTTTGATCAGGTCTTTTGCAAGTTCTCTGAAATCAACCCTTACATGGGAAATATAGTAAAGCAGAAGCCTTCTCTTATCAAAAGAGAGCTCTGTTGTCACTAAGTGCATGGGTATATTCCTTGCTTTTATCTGCTCTTTGCAAAATTGCATTACATTTGATTCGATCGTTTCATTGTCTTCTTTTTGTTTCTTATCTTCCTGGGTTGCCAACCGATATATCGTCTTTATAGGTCTATTGTGCATAGAGGTATCTCTTAGCCTTGCTTTGCCGGAAACAGTACCCATGTCTATTCCCTTTTCTGTCTCAACAATGACCTTGTCACCTTCATTAAGCACAAAATTACCCGTGTAAAAATCATACACCCTTCCATCCTTACGAAATGCTACGCCAATAATTTTCTTCAGGTTATCACTATGCATAAATCCTCACGCAGAATTTACGGCCCTTTTAAGTGCAAAAAGAGACCTTTCTATTAAAAAAAGCACATTCAAATTTGCCATAAGATCGCGCTCTGCCCTAACAATAATTGATATTGATTGTAATAAAGCATCTATAGTAAAAGCTGAAGATGAAATTTCGAGCTGCTCCTTGAAATCGAGGTTAATAATGAAATCTTGAAGCCCTCCATATTTTATAAGCAACATATCCCTATAAAAACTTTTCCAGACCCTCAACATTAAATTCATTCTGTTATCTTTTGGATTACCCTTGTTAAGAAATTTTTGTGCTATATCAAATAAAGATACAAAGGAGCTCGTAATTACATCATGAAGCATTTTTATCCAATCTATCCTATCAGAAATAAAATCATCTTGCGCAAATATTTTTGCCTGACCTATGCTTCCCTCCGACAGCCTCGCTGCTACTTTTGCCCTGGCTTCCTCAACATCTGTATTATGTATCAAAAAATCCTCTATCTCTCTTTCGTTGATAGGCCTAAAGTATATTTTTTGACATCTTGAAATAATTGTAGGGAGAAGCTGGCCCGTATCTACAGCATTTAAAATAAAAATATTATTAGAAGGAGGTTCTTCAAGGGTTTTTAAAAATGCATTAGCCGCCTCAACAGTCATTTTTTCGGCAGATTTTATAATAATCACCCTATACCCATCAAGTGCAGGGGGAAATGAGATCTCTCTATTGATATCCCTGATTTGATCGATAACTATGGAACCCTTCTTTTCCCGCAAATCAATGATTAGCAGGTCAGGATGATTTCCATTAATCATCCTTCTGCAAGACTGGCATTCCCTGCATCCATCATTATCCACTGGCTTACCGCAATTCAAGGAAAGAGCAAAGGCCAGGGCAGTAGAACTCTTTCCTATCCCCTTAATTCCAGTAAAAAGATAGGTGGTGGCAATCTTATCATTAGATATAGCCTTCTTCAGGAATCCAATGGCCATTTCTTGCCCTCGTATCTCCCTGAATGATTTCATCTCCATAAGCTTATTTTCCATTATACGCTATCTCTACATATAAACATGAGCGCTTACTATGTAATGTTTGAAAAGTTTTAATATTAAATTTTAACTGCAAGTCCAGATCTTAGTCAAGATATAGAATCTCTTTAAATCAAATAAGGTGAAATTTTTCTTCCAATCTGCTCGTCTACTTCATCTACAGATAACGAGGCATCTATGATCTTAAACCTATCTTTATGCCTATGGGCTAGAGACAGATAGGCGTAGCGTATCTTCCTATGAAAATCTATATCTTTTTTATCAAACATATCCCTTTTTTTTGTAGTGCCATCCCGTATTTTTATTCTCTCCATAGCCATCTCAGCAGGGCAATCGAAAAGAAAGGTTATATCTGGATTTAGCCCTGAGGTTGATACATAATTTAGCCTCTCGGCCAGGTCTTCACCCTGCCCCTGGACAATCCCCTGATACACAGTTGTAGCATCATAAAACCGGTCACATACCACCCATTTTCCAAAATCCAGGGCTGGTCGTATTACCTCCTTAACATGTTGTGCCCTGTCTGCCTCGTATAAAAAAAGCTGTGTAAGTGGTGTTATGTTTTCTCCGTCTAAATGCAATAAAATTTTCCTGATGGCATCCCCTGTTTCTGTACCCCCAGGCTCCCTGGTAATTAAAGGGGAAATTCCTGTTTTCTTGAGCCTCACTTCGAATCTCTCTACCTGTGTCGACTTACCGCATCCATCTATGCCCTCAAAGGTTATAAACAATAGAATCTCCTTTTCTAAATTTTCCCATTACCGAAAGGCACACAGGCTAAAAGACTTTAACCGTATTGATTGCCCTCATTATACATAAAAAAAGCACGGAATCAAGCCTGATAACAGCCACTCAAATTATAGTGAAATAACCGAGCAAATAAAACACGAAAACGAGATACAATAAAAAAAGGTGGTAATAAAACTTTATAGTTGTAGTACGTACGGTCTTTTCGCAAAAAAAGACCCCGAAAATCAGTTTAAAAAGGATTCGTCTCCTTTTTAAGACAAATTATATTGTTCGAGATATTGCGCTGTCAGGTAAGATAAATAAGGATGGAATTTTTGAAGGTATTTATGTGTGGTCTTTTTTATTTCTTGGACTGTTGTTTACTGTTACTAAGCGGCAACAACAAGCATCCATACGCATAAGGTTGGAAATTGTTTATCCTTTAGGAAAATTTGTTTTTGCCCATCGAAAGAACACGATGGGCAAAATACCAAAACCATTTGTTCATTACATATACCGCACTAACCCCAGGGAAAGACAAACACCTGCACATAATCCACATAGATTTGGATAATCCGCCTATAATAGCCTACCTCATTGCCTTAATAAAAATTCTATGGAGGTCCGGAATAGTTATTTTGCATAGATGAAAATGGACGGAGCGGAGAAGAAATCCCAATATTTACTCAAATAAACCGGGAAAATTCTCAGACCCACCCCACGGATGGTGAATGCTTGTATCAGGCCTATTGTTCATCCAATCACCTGGCATCCAAGTACCCGGCATAGTACCGCCTATTTCATGATTAAATGGACATAAGCCATTCTCCAAGGTGTCATCTAAAATGCTCCCTGAATCAGATAAACCTGAGCCTACAGAAAAGCCCCTAACCATCCCTGGCCCGCTTGAAACACCAGCCCAGGGACATATGACCCCTGAGTTAGACGGGAGTGTTCTATTTCCTGTGTTGAAAAAAGTTGATGATCCGAGGGGCAGGCTTGAAATTGCCCCTGTGGTTTGTGAATTACCACCAGTGCATAGCTCAAACGGACTCCCAAGAAAGGCATAGGAGGTTGATGCACAAAAGGTAAGTAATAAAACTACCAACAGTACATGGCTCCTCATAAAATTTCCTCCTCTCGCTCCTAAAATTAATAATAAATTTTTTCTCTAAAATTAAGTAAAGCAATAGGTATGCCAATAATTGTGGGTGCCTTGATATTAAATAGAAAAGGTCTTAAAGATTTTTATCACTGCATATAGTAGATTTGTAAAAAAATGTCAAGATAATAAATAATGACACAATATATAGTATAATATTTTTTATTTGTAACTAAATCACGTATTGCAATCTTTGATTATCACATGTAAATAACGTTACAAGATTGTCTCTGTTATAGTTAAAGCGTCTACCTTTTATAGTACATATTTTTTGTGTATAGTTAACACTTTTTGTCAAATTATTGACAATTTTTGGAAACGCCTTCGCTAATTCGCAGGCATGTATTTATAGCAATCTGAGATTAAAGCGAGGTTGAAGAAAATTCGATTAAGGGTCAATCTTCTCGTCTTTATCTTTCTTGAATAATACTAATCTATTCTCTGAATAAATTAGTATAGAGGAGAGGCGGGTCTTTGAGAGAAGCCATCCTATTAGGACACCGGTAACATTTGCAAGCATATCCCAATATTCCATAGTCCTGTACCCTATAAGACCCTGTATAAGCTCTAAGGAAAAGCCTAATACTATAAGTCCTATACCTAACTTCACATAAGCGAGTCCCGGAAGATAAATGCAGCCAAAATAATACATGAGCAAGCCATATGCAAGTATATGCAGTATCTTATCTGAATGGGAGAAAACGGTAGTATCGGGTTGTGATGGAAATAAGGAG
>CAYMVB010000378.1:0-5866 GCA_964393665.1 uncultured Desulfobacteraceae bacterium
TCCCCAACCCTGCTGTTGCCGTACCATTTAAGACTGAGACGGCCACATTCATATGGGTATATTCCTCGTTTTCATAGCCATTGATAAGAGAAGGCTCAATATTTAGCTCCCTTAATTTATAATCAAGAAGAACCCTTGTTCCAGAGCCCTTCTGCCTGTTTACGAAAACGACATCGTCCCTAACAAGATCTCTGATACTTGTAACTTCTTTTGGATTACCCTTTTGAACAATCAGGCCCTGTTCCCTGTTTACAAGATTAAAGATATAAACTGGCAATCCTTTAAGATACCGTCGAATATAAGGCATATTATATTCCCCGGTTTCCGTGTCAAGCAGGTGTGAGCCAGCCACATGCGAGGTAGCATTTTTTAAGGCCAGCAACCCCCCGAGACTTCCTACATTTGCAGATACAATACGTACCCCCTGCCCCGTTTTCACCAATTCATCAGAGAGTATATCCAGGGTCATATCATGACTGCCTATAACCAAAATGCTACTATCTATATACTTGGGGTTGACCAAAAGCCCTGCCCTTGTTTTTTCCCCTGTTGCCATTCCTTCGCTGTCAGAGGGTATTTTTACAATACCTTCTGCCTTGCTCAGGGTAGTAACTGATCCAGCACCTCTAGGTAATGGTATTGCAACTGTCTTCTCACCAACCTTGCCAAGGTTAACCCTGATAAATTCTTCTATGCCCAGCTTGGATGGCATGTCCCTTGATATAAAAACATCTACCGTTTCATCTTTTGGTTCATCCATTCCCTGAAGTCTGTAGATAAACGGCCTTACAAACTCGTTACATGATATATAGGCAGACACAGGGTAGCCTGGCATGCCAAAAAAAGGTACATCTTTTATACTGCCTAAAATAGTTGGTTTGCCAGGCATTATCGTAACACCATGAACAAATAATTCCCCTATCTCCTCAATTGTCTGGGCTGTGTAGTCTTTTTTGCCAGCAGATGAGCCTGCAATAGATATTATAAGTTCCGGCTTAGAGTCCGCTGCCTTGAGAAAGGCATCCCTTATCGCTTCGCTGGTATCTGGGATTATATCTCCTATCAAGACCTCTGCACCATACTCCCTTGTAAGTGACGAGAGCACAAAAGAATTCGATTCTAAAACCTGTCCTTTTTTCAGATTAAATGTATCGTTTATATTATAAAAACGGACAAGCTCGCTGCCTGTTGGTATGATAATTACCCTCGGTTTCTTCCTGACCTCTACTTTAAAGATGCCTCCTACGATGAGAGTTCCCAGATCGAATGCCCTTATCAGGTGGTTTTGAGGGAAAAGAAGCTCTGTAACAACAAAATCTTCGCCTACCTTTCTTACATTCTGCCAGGGAAACGCAGATGCAGAGATTTCAATCGTATCATCATCAACAGTATTGAGCTTTTCAGCAATTATAACGGCATTTTTTCCATCCGGCATTACCTGCCCGGTATTTATCCATATGGCCTCATTGCCTGATTTTAATCTCATTGGTCTTCTTTCAGTGGCACCATAAGTATTTTCTGCCAAGACTGCAACGCCATCCATGGCAGCGAGGTTTTGATCAGGCGAGGAAACTTTTGCAAAGATAGGGCTTGCAGTAATCCTTCCGCAAGCCTCATCTACTGAAACTTCTTCTATTGCATTAATAGGCTCAGGCTTGAATCTGTTGAAGAGGATTTCAAGTGCCTCTTGCGGGGTCTTCATTCTAAGATATATTTTTTGCTTTACGTCTGTTTTCAAAATAGCAATACCTTTATAGTTTCACCCTCGTAAATTCCCTCTGTATTCATGTCAACCTTGATGACGCCATCTGCTTCAACCATTGTGGATATAAGTCCACTTTTCCCTAATATGGGTGTGGCAATCCACTTTTCACCTGAGCGAGAACATATAACCCTTATATAATCATCTCTTCCACTTTTCGTATCAATATTTCTATCGATCTCCGCCTCTATATAAGGGCCTCCAAACTTATCAACCACGCTCAGGCCAGTAAGTTTACCTAAAAGATACTTAAGGAATACATAAAAGATAATCATGGCAGAGGCAGGATGTCCAGGTAGACCCCACAGTGTTTTATTACCCCTACGCGCGATAATAGTTGGCTTTCCCGGGCTTATGGAAACCCCGTGCGCAAAAATTTCCACGCCTTCAAAGGACTTAAAAACCTCCAATGTAATATCCTTAACACCAACAGAGCTGCCACCTGATAGCAGAACTACATCGGCCTTAATTAAACCTTTTTCAATAAGCGCTTTTAGGTCTTCAAATTTATCGCTTATAATACCGAGGTAAATAGGTTGCACCCCCAATGAACTGCATAAGGCTCCAATTGTATAGCTATTAATATCTCTTACCTGGCCAGGTTTGGGTTTTTCCCCTATATAGACGAGCTCTTCACCTGTGGATATGATAGCCGCTTTTGGCCTGATAAAAACATCAACTTCGATGATACCCAGGCCCGCCAGAACACCGAGGTCTTGTGGTCTCAGAAGACATCCTTTTCTTATGATGATCTCGCCTTTTTTGAGGTCATCGTTTGATTGTATAACATTTTCTAAGGGGCTAACAGGCCTGCTTATTTCTACCATGCCATCCTCTAATACCTGAGAGTATTCTACCATGATTACTGAATCAGCGCCTTCAGGCAACATACCGCCTGTTGGCATAAGGCAGCATTCCCCCCTCTTAATGAAAAAATCCGGGGATTCACCCATTCTTACCTCACCTACAACATATAGAGGGGTAGGTAACCCTTCGCTGGCCCCAAATGTATCTCTCGCATTAAGTGCGTAGCCATCAACAGTAGACCTGTTAAATCCAGGGAGATCTTCCTGTGCAATAATATCAGTGGCAATAACCCTGTTTAAACTATGTATAATATGAACCCTCTCAACGCCCAATGGCTTGATATCGCTCAAGGATTTATATATATCATTAGCTGATTTTACCTTAAAAAATGTTTGCATAGCACATATATGTCATAATAAGCATGAATTATCAATTAAAATTTTTTAATACTGATGAAAAATTATTTGCCTGCTATTATATAGTTTGTTTTGTGTGGGGAAGATTGAGTTATTCAGATAGGTCTTTTTCAGATAATTTTTTTTTACAAATATCCATGTAGTTAAAGGCCTCAGCATATTGACCAAGATCAGGATAGTGGCTGATAAGGTATTCAAAACGTTTAAGTGCAGCAATATATTGATTAGACTTAAAATAGAAGCGCCCCACGTAAAGTTCATGATCAGCTAAGTTAGTAAGACACTTCCTTATATTTCTCTTGGCCTTTAAGGAATAGATATCATGAGGAAACTGTTTTTCAAGTCTCTTGAAATCCTTTAGTGCCAATTCAGCATAAGTTTGGTCTCTATCGATAGTATTCATCCGTGTAAAATTACACATGCCTTGTTGATACAGGACATAAGGAATAGCGGTATTCTTTGGGTGAAGTCTTTCAAAATCCCTATAGGCCGCCATAGCCTCATCGAATTCATCTCTTTTAAAATGCGAGTCTGCTAATTTCAATTCCGCATAGATTGCAAATTTGCTATAAGGATATCGATCTTTAATCTTTTGAAAGGATTCAAGGGCATCTGTATAATCACCCTCATTAAATGATGATAATCCCTCTCGCATCAAATCTTCTGGCGACTTATCACTAACTTTAGAGCCAAATCCAAAAATTGAGCATCCGCTCAATAGTAAGGCAAAAACGAGAATAGATGCAAAATTTTTAATCATTTCCATAAGTAACCATATTTTTTATAGCTCTTAAAAGTATTCTGTTAGCGATTTTGCCGGTTTTAAAAAGATATTGTTAAATGGTGGTTATAAAAATCACAGAATATTTTAAAGGCCCTATAAAAAACTACTTGAATTTAGGGGATCATTTAATAGTGAGAGTCAATTTTATTCAAAGAAAATCCTTACCCAAGAAGCTTCAACATGACATTTTCAATATTTTTTTTGCCAACTGCTCCTATGATGGTATCAGCAAGTTCTCCATCCTTAAAGAGGAGTATAGTTGGTATTGCCCTGACCCCATACTTATTTGGCGTCATGGGGTTTTCGTCAACATCCATTTTAGCAACTTTAAATTGTCCTTCATATTTCTGAGCTAGCTCCTCAACCCATGGTCCGGTTATTAGACAGGGTTGGCACCATGGTGCCCATAAATCAACCATAGATGGTCTCTCGGATTTTATAATCTCATCTTCAAAGTTATCATCGTTAACCTCTAAAATATCAGTCACCTTTTGGCCTTCCTCCATTTTTAATTGACTTATTGAAATTAGTATTGGTATGGAGCTTTGTCAATAGTAATATTTTTCGAAACCTTATTTTCTATCCAGGACAGCGCAGTTATGACACGGAAAACTATTTAATACTATTAGAGAAAATATATTTGCACCATGTAAGAGGTTTTTATAAATTTAGAATTATGAATTGACCGAACCCAGTGGTTGTTATATTTCATAGTGCTGAAAAATAATTTTCCATGTATAAAGATTATAAATCTATTAAAAATTGCGGGCATATTTTTATAGAATTATTTAGCAAACTAATTATTTGAGCGCGGATAGGGGAATTTAAATGGTAAGCCAAAAAACAGTATTTGTCTGTCAGAAATGCGGTTATAAGGCACCAAAATGGTTGGGAAGGTGCCCTGATTGTGGTTCATGGAATTCATTCTCAGAGGAAATAGCAGAGATAAAGGCCTCCAACAAGGTGCATAATCCCGCCTTTTTAAACATGCCCCAACGAATCGATACCGTTTCAATGCAAAAAGAGCTTAGGCATAAAACAGGGCTAAAGGAGTTTGACAGGGTGCTTGGAGGGGGTATTGTACCAGGATCATTGGTATTAATTGGCGGAGACCCTGGTATAGGCAAATCAACCCTGTTGCTGCAGGTTGCCCAGAGTGTTTCAGGCACTGGCCTTAAAACACTATACATTTCCGGCGAGGAATCAATTCAACAAATAAAGATGAGATCACAGAGGTTGTCATCAAAAACATCCGAGATTTATTTACTCGCTGCAACCTGTTTAGAGCATTTCATTGATGGAATTGATGAACTTGATCCTAAAATTATTATCATTGATTCAATCCAGACAATGTTTACAGAACTGCTAACCTCTTCACCTGGTTCTATAGGGCAGGTAAGGGAAGTAGCTAGCAGGCTGATGAACATGGCAAAATCTTCTGAAAGGGCAGTATTTTTGATAGGTCACGTCACAAAAGATGGATCCATTGCAGGCCCCAAGGTCTTAGAGCATTTGGTAGACACGGTTCTTTATTTTGAGGGAGATGGCTCCCATGCTTTTAGGATAATTAGATCTGTAAAGAATAGATACGGGCCTACTAACGAAATAGGCGTCTTCGAGATGAAGGATAATGGCCTTGAAGAGGTGGTAAACCCTTCGAAAATTTTTCTTGAGGGGAGGTCTAATGATGTTAGCGGATCTGTTGTAATATCCTGCATAGAGGGATCAAGACCCATTTTAGTAGAAATGCAGGCCCTTGTTTGTTCAAGCTCTCTTGCCATGCCACGCAGAACCTCCATAGGTGTTGATCCTAACAGGGTTAGCCTGCTTATGGCGGTTTTATCAAGGAGAGGGGGCATAAATCTTTCCAACAATGACATATTCATAAATGTGGCAGGCGGCATTAAGATTATTGAGCCTTCTATAGACCTCGGTATTATTTCAACAGTTGCCTCAAGTTTTCTTAATAAGCCAATACCTGCGGACACTGTAACCTTTGGAGAAGCAGGGCTTTCAGGCGAAATAAGGGGGGTAGGTCAAACGGAGCTCCGGCTAAAGGAGGCAAAAAAACTTGGATTTTCTCGATGTGTTCTTTCA
>CAYMVB010000379.1:0-7201 GCA_964393665.1 uncultured Desulfobacteraceae bacterium
ACATAATGAGAGCCCAGATGCCAATTCTTTTGGAAAATCCCCTGCAGCCAAGTAGTCGTTATCTTGACTATTATAACGTTTCATAAATATATTTACATATAGGTTGATTTGAGGTATATTGATCTCCAAAACAATAAGGAGGTAATCAATATGCCACGAAAGAGCCAAAAAGCAAAGTTAATTTTAGACAAGGAACAAAAGGAGCAATTACACAAGATTTCCCAATCACGTAAGGGGTCCTTGAGAAAAGTGCAACGGGCGAGCATTTTGTTGAGATATTCAGAAGGCATGCCGATCACCGAAATTGAGAAGGGAATACAAGTAAGCAGACCGACCATTTACAAATGGATAGAGAAGGCATTGGCTATGGGAATCGAAGAAGGTCTTAAAGACAAATATCATCGTCCCAAAGAGCCTGTGATTACCCGGGAAGCGAAGGCTTGGGTAATCAATCTTGCCTGCCAGAAACCGACGGACTTTGGTTATTCTGCACAGATGTGGACGCGCAGCGCTTTGGCAAATCATGTGAGAAACTATAGCCAGGAGGCTGGACATGACTGCTTGAAAAAAGCGGTCAAGGCAACCATTCAGCGAATACTTGACGAACATCCAATACGCCCCCATAAAATAGCCTATTATTTGGAGCGACGCGATCCGGAATTTGAACAGAAGATGGCTGATATTTTGTGCGTATACAAAGAGATAAATCTTCAAAACGAAGTAGCGGCACCGGGTGACATTCCGCCTGTTATTACGGTATCTGTGGATGAAAAACCGGGCGTACAGGCAATCAAGAATATTGCGCCGGATATCATGCCCAATCCGGGAAAACAGTCCCGGATAATGAGGGATTATGAATACAAACGTCTGGGGACATTGTCGATTCTGGCAGCTTTGGATCTGCATGACGGCCATGTGATTGCCCAAGTTCAAGATAGACATAGAAGTTCCGAATTTATATCCCTGCTCAAGGAAATGGATGCTTATTATCCACCTGATTCAACGATTCGTATAATTTTGGATAATCATTCCGCTCACATATCAAAAGAAACGATGAAATACCTCTCAACCAGGCCAGGACGATTCCTTTATGTTCATACCCCTAAGCACGGTTCATGGCTGAATCTGGTAGAAACCCTCTTTGGTAAAATGGCCAGGACATTCTTGAAAAATATCCGTGTCGGTTCCAAACAGGAACTTAAAGAAAGAATACTTCTTGGAATTAAAGAAATCAATGAATCTCCTGTTGTACATAAATGGAAAAAATTCGACTTTGCGAATGCGTTCTAATGTAAATGGTTTAATGAAACGTTATACTAGTGCGGTCCTATACTGCTTTAAAAATGTATGACGATGCCTTTAACTATGCGAAGATAGCCCTTTCTTTAAAACCTTTGGAGCCTATTTGCCATATAGTGCTTGGAGAAATATATCTGGATAAGGGTATGAATAAAGAGGCTATTCAATCTGCAAATAAGGCATTATCACTAAACCCTCCACCAACTATTGCGGAAGAAGCTAGACAAATTGTCAATATTCTGCAAAACAATGATAAGAATAGTATAGCTTGAGTAACTTACTAAGACGAAAAGTAAATTCGGCCAGAAAGAAAATAAACATAGGTGGTCAAAACCTTTTGATAAACAAAACATTCTTGAGGAAGATTTCATGTAAATAGAAAGGAGGTGATGGCTATGGCAAAAGAAAGAATAATATGCGGTAAGTGTGGTACGGAGAACTGGGTTGACCCTTATAAGACCACGTCTTGTAAAAAATGCGGTGCTCCAATCAAAGGCACAAAGGCGCAATAGAAAGTGCAGCTAAATCCGCTGTTCCTGCTATTGAGAAATGTCAAAAATAACATAGACGACACGAGGATGCCGAGAAGGCGCTTGAAAGGATTCGTGGCCTGTCCGACGCTGAGAAATAGCAGAGAGCGGCGGAGACACACGCTGTTAAGAATATCATTTTGAACAATGAGCTATGGTAGACAAAGAAAAGACATCCAGATGGGATTTTATCGGCAGGGAGCCGGAAGCTGAGGTAAAGCCGAAAGTTCGAACGGAGGCTCGATCTGAGACAATTGAAGCTTTTAAGCAGGCAATACGTGAAAACCCTGACGATTCTGATGCGTATTTCAATCTTGGCATGGCTTGTGGAGAACTTGGTCGTCATGAGGAAGCGATAGGGGCCTTTATGGCGGCGACACGTATCACACCTGATCATGCCGAAGCCCATATTTTTATTGGTTACGCGTATACCGAACTTGAAAGATATCACGAAGCGATTGAAGCTTACAGGCAGGCAATAAGCATTGAGCCCAATTTTGCTGAGGCTAAATTCAATCTTGAAAGGGTTTATGTTGGGATTAAAAGCTACAACAAAGCTAAAGAAACTTTTAGGCAAGCCATAAGCATTGAGCCCGACTATGTTGCCGCGCACTCCGGTCTTGGAATGGCTTACGTAATACTGGGTGATAAAGATTCTGCTTTAGAAGAATACAATGAACTCAAAAACCTGTACGAGGATACAGCAAATATGTTGTATAATCTCATCTATAAGGTTTAAAAGTTTAGTTATCCTCTTGTGGCTAACCTTCGTCCAAGCCGTGGCAACGGCGCAATGACTCGCAGGGCATCAAGGGCTTACCACGCTTGGTGCTCGTTCTCCTTTACTTCGTATGTTCCATCATCATAAATGGTTACATTACCCATTTCATGATCACCTGCATTGTCATCGCTAGCCCAGCCTGAGAAAAAGTCGGGAAATAGCATGAACGACATGTATTCCCGTCCTCTATCATCCCTTGAAAAATGGTAAGCCAGAACACTCTTAACAATATGCGGAAAACGGAAAGGCGTATGTATAAATTGCTTCACCTTCTCCGCAGAAACATAACTCTTAAGGCTAACATGTTGGCTATTTCTATCCAATCCAAAGTACCAGATTTTTGTCCAGCCGAGTATATCTTGCGCTTGCCCTGGATTACATCTCTCAACAATGCACGCCACACCATCGATGTCTGGATCCAGGACTTGCATGGACTCGCTTTCTGAATCCAACTTTTCAATCTCAGAGATTTCTTTTAGGGCCAATTCAAGCCAACCCAGGTGCTCTTCCTTCAGATACTCCCGTAGCTCCTCCGGTCCTGCCACATCTACTCTGTAGAACCCTGCATCCCTTAAAGGTTGTATTCCTTTCGCCTTAAAGGCCATAAATTTACAAATTTTTAGGTAGACGTCAGAATCCATTTCGGGTTTGCGCTCAAGAAAGTCCTTTATGTATGCTAACGCTAGATCAGGGTTATGGTCGGCCTCTCTAAGAAGATTCCTCTCAGGAGGCTCGGATTGAGATGTATCTCCTGATATTTCTGTGTCTTCAGGCTTCTTCCCGAGGTAATCCCAACGCGATTTTTGTCCATTATCGGCCATACATACTACCAACCTTATTCGTTCAGTGCTTCAGTTTAAAACATTTTAGTGGTTTCATACATGCGCGTCAAGCATTTTGGGCTGATCTATGCAGTTCATCTAATCCTGTTTCAACAACTTATCAATTAGTCGTTGAATTTTTAAATACAATGGCATAATATATTGTCTGCAACTTGGAGGATTAAGTTTTTTTATATAGATTTGATACTCCCAGAGGTTATAAATTCATGATGGAAGGTAATTGATTCATATCTCAGATAAGGAGTACGGCCGATGATTGAGAAAATTAAATGTGCGCATTGCAAGCACAGACTTGCAAAAAGAATTTGCGGTTGTCCTGAAAGCCCCATGTACAATCAACAAATCGATATGCTCGACTCGTGTGAGTTTTTCGTACAAAACCCCGCACAACCGATTTATTCGAAGGGGCTGGCTGCTCACGCTTTGATCGGAGCGGGAAACGAAGAGATGGAAACCGAAGCGATAGAGAAATTGGAGACTGCGATTCGGATAGGCTTACCAGAGGACGATGAGTCTTACGCCAGATTAGATTTGGGCGAAATATTTTCTAGACGTGGGTACAAATATTCACCAGGAGATATTGATCACCCCGACTTTTCTCGTGGCATTCAGGAAATGGAAAAGGCAGTTTTGATGGATTCCCAGGGAGGATATGGAATATTTTCGGAGCCAATTCATAAGGCCCAACTCGTATTCTTGGCAGCAGCATACCTTGCTGAGAAGGACTCAATCCGGCAGCAAAAAGGCATCGAAGCAGCCATAGCGTATGTGGAACAGAAATTGCGTTTGTTCGATTATCTGTCCAGTCCTCCATTGCTCTTGCTTCAGGGCTTGGGCGAACTCTATTCCGATAAAGGTAATACGGACATGGCCCGGCAGACTTTCACGAGGATATTACAGACGCCAATCAGTCCGGCCGATGGCGAACTCGATGCCGATGTACGGAAGGGAGCAAAACTCCAACTTCAAGAGCTCGATTAACGGGATACGAAGCGGTCTGGCTTCTTGATAGCCACAGCAGTTTACAGAAAAGGAAATTCACAGGAGATAAAGACCCTTCGGTATTCCAAGGATAATTTACTTGTGATCAGGCCCATAGGGAAGTTTTTGGTATCTTCGAGCTCCATGGCTTTTCAGTAAAACTGTGGAGATAGTTTGGACCGCTTGATTAGGGTGTTACTTTGACGATTAGACCTGCTGTGAAGATCGGTGTTAAATGTGATGTAAAAGGGCGGGTTCTTTTTCGAAAATACCAATACTTATTTAGTTATGCTTGGCCCCATTCATTGCACAGTTAAGGGGACATATTTACAAATCTTAAACATCTACTCTACTAATGATTGTCTCTATCTACGTAAGTCCTTATAAAAAAAGTTTTTTTAGCATTCTCTTATCGATTCTTAAAGTCTCCGGCTTTCCTGAAAAGGCAATTTGTCCTGATTTAATCGAATAAACATGATGGCAGATTTCCAAGATCTCGCTCACTTTCTGTTCAACAATCAGTATGGTCGTCCCGAATTCTTTATTGATCTTATGAATATGGCCCATTATAAACTTCACTAATTTAGGGGATAGGCCTAAAGAAGGCTCATCCATAAGAAGTAGTTTTGGGCCAATGATCAAGCTCCTTCCGAGAGCGAGTATTTGCTTTTCGCCACCGCTCAGTTTTCCTGAGGTCTGCTTTTTTCTTCTCTCCAGTTCCGGAAATAGCTCCCATGTTTTTTTCAGCTCTGTTTGAAACCGGTGTTTAGCTTGATACAGCCCTGCAATTTCCAGATTTTCTAAAACTGTCATTTCATCGAATACGCGGTTACCCTGAGGTACAAAGCCTATACCATCGTTTACGTTGTCCTGAGTCCCACGACGGGTTATGTTTTCGTTATTGTAAATAATCTTGCCATTCCAGACAGGAATGAGACCAAAAATAGATTTCAAGGCTGTAGATTTCCCAGAACCATTAGGCCCAATGATTGCTGTAATTTCCCCTTCTAACACCTCAAGGTTTATCCCAAAAAGTATCTGTTTCTTGCCGTAACCGGTCTCTAATTTTTCAACCTTCAGCATATTACTCCAAGTAGGCCTCAATGACAAAAGGGTCATTTCTTACCGATTCAGGAGCACCTTCCACAATTTTTTTGCCTTCATCCATGAAGACCACTCTATCGCATACCTGCATAACCGCATCAATGTTATGTTCTATGAGTAAAATTGTTTTCCCTTCTTCTGGAAGTTTTCTTATTACTGCTAAGGTTTCTTGAATAATCTCGGGATTAATTCCTGCCACTGGTTCGTCTAATAACAATACATCGGAACCCGATGCCAAGCAACAGGCCAAAGAGACCATCTTTTGCTGCCCATATGATAGGTCATCCATTAGATCGTTGGCTTTCTCATCAATGCCCATGAGTTCTAAAAGTTCGTATGCTCTTGCGTTGTTTTTTCTTTCCTGTTTATTAATTCGTTCCTTAAAAAAGAAGATATTCTTCAAGTGTTCGCCTGTTTGATCCTTAAAGGACAGGAGAATGTTATCCAGTACACTCATGCGGCTTATAAGACGAAGTTGCTGAAATGTGCGAATAATTCCTAGACGGTTAATTAGATAGGGTGGTAAGCCATTTAATTGTTTATCAAAAAAAATAATTCTTCCTGAATCCAGGGTTAAAAAACCAGTAACTACATTGAAAAGTGTAGTTTTTCCTGCCCCATTAGGTCCGATAATTCCGGTGATAGACTTTCTTGGAATGTCCAAGGAAAACCCATCTAGGGCGACGGTTCCGTCGAAATTCTTATTGACATTTATGATTCTTAGAACTGAACTCATTTATTTTTCTTTGAAGGAATATTCTCCAATAAGACCCTGTGGGCGCCAAATCATGAAAGCAACAAGCAGTGATCCGTAAAGCATCTGCCTGATGTTGGCCGCAATCGCGTTCGGGAGACCTATGAACCTCAAAACTTCAGGCAATGTGATCAACATTACTGCTCCTATAACAGAACCCCACAAATTGCCTGCTCCTCCGATGATTACCATTGAAATAATAAAAATTGACTCCATTACTGTAAAGCTTGTTGGATCAATATAACTAATATAGGTCGCATACATAACACCGGCTATAGCAGCTAAGCCAGCCCCAAACATAAAAATAATTACCTTATACGCCGCTACATTTTTGCCCAATGACTGAACAAACACTTCATCTTCACGAATGGCCTTGAGAACTCTACCAAAAGGTGATTTTACTATACGACTGGATAGCCATAAAGTAACGAAACACAATACCCCTACCAATATTGAAAAATGAAAGTGAGTGGAAAACGTAAATCCAAATATAACCGGCCGTGGGATTCCAGCAAGCCCCAGAGGTCCCCCAGTGATTGATACCAAATTATTCAATGTACTAAATGTAATGATCTGAAATGCAAATGTGGCAATGACAAAATAATCATCCTTTATGCGAAGAGACGGTATGCCCACAAGGGCGCCAAGTATGGCTGAACCACCAACTGCTAATAATAAATTGAGCAAGAATGGACTATGCACTTTTAGAGCCATCAATGCGGCAATATAAGAGCCAACTCCATAGAATGCAGCAGAAGGGAATGAGGGACGTCCATAAAAAACTAAGTAACTTGACATTGGAAGGACCATTAGCCTATTATTGGCGCTATGCCTAGATTAGCCAGATTGGACGCACCCGGAGTATTGCACCATATTATGATCCGGGGAATAGAGCGTCGTAAGATATTCA
>CAYMVB010000380.1:0-3833 GCA_964393665.1 uncultured Desulfobacteraceae bacterium
ATGATGCGATTGTCCTTAAAATCCTCCAGATCAACATCATCATCCTGTTGGACGTATGTATAATCAAGTGAGAGGGAAAACCACCTCAGAAAGTCCAAATTTAAACCGCAACCGCCCCGAAATATGCGCCACCTTCTGTCGTCTTTGTATTTGTTATTTCGGTAGGATGCATCTGCATGAACACCCAGGTATTTCATGAGGAGATATTCAATCCTGGTATCAGCACTCCAAAACCGGACAAAGCCCCTTCGTTCGGCCTCCAGATAGTATTCATCCCAACCGCCGCTTCCTCCTATTCTAAAGCTACCCCTCCTGAAATTATTGATGAGTGATACAGTATAACTATATCCTACTTCATCGTCGCGTTCTTCATTAACTTGATTAAAAACTCCGCCCCCTAATGTAAGTGACAGATCCTTGCTAACATGATAACCAAGACCAAGGCCGCCTTCATGCACTGAATAGTCTTCCGTAAGGCCATCAAAGTTTCTGTTGGTAAAGGCATAGCTCATGGAGCCCCATGTATGGGGGCTAAAAAGGTATGTATACGTAATGCCTGCAGCGTTTCCCGTATAGTCATCCTCTGCGTTTACGGCATCATCCCTGGAGAATGCGGCGTCGGTAAAATCATAGTGTAATTCAATGCTGTTTTTTATAGTAAACCAATAGGTTACCTCCATTGATGGGTTTTGTATTCTGCCATCATCCAGGGTTATATCTTCATTTTCCAGAAGACTGTGTGCGTATCCAATAGATATAGCATTTTTTAAACCAAACTGATAGTCTATGTTGGCACTACCAATGTTTCGTTTATAGGTATTTCTTGTATTCCTGATCCCCTCGATATGCTCTGCTGTCTCCAGGGGTTCCTCAGATTGGATGTATCTATCAGAGAGGCTGAATCGTAAATGTTCTGTTATATCCTCGCTGAAATCAAGGCTTCCTGTATGCCGTACCGTGTTATTTTCATCGTAATCATGGTACCACACCCATGAAGGGGAATAGTCGAGGGTCAGAAAGCTGTTTAATGATGATATCTTGAGATTGAATCCAGGCGATGCAGTGGTTATATAATCGGATTTTTCATCGGTATTATCAAGGTAGATGTTATCATCAAACTCCTGTCCGATTGATATCCTGGGGGTAAATTCTTTTCGGTACTGGGCAAGGCTGGTTATAGGTGAAAGGTAAAAAGGCAAGAAAAGCAGAATTATCATGGTGTACTTAAAGATGTTTACCATAGCGTACCCCTCTCTTTAATTTTTCCTTTAACCAGGCGCAAGATATTAAGCCTTCGAACTCATGCCATAAGGCACACGCCTAGCTCCCCTAACCTCTGATCCCTGGCACCTAACCTCTGATCCCTGGCACCTGACCTCTGGCCCCTGACCTCTGACCTCTCTGATCCCTGACCTCTGACCCCTGGCACCTGATCCCTGACCTCTGGCACCTGACCTCTGACCCCTGACCCCTGACCTCTGGCCCCTGCTTACGGCACAATAATGGTGTCCCCAGGCTCAAGGAGGATATTTTGCTCAAGGTTTTTGCCGCTCAGAACCTTGTTATAATCAAATAGAATGACCGATTCTTTTCCACCGGATCTTCTTATTATGCGGATACTGTCTTTATCCGCCCACTCCTCAAGGCCTCCGGTAACAGCCAATGCCTGGAGCACGGTCATATCAGGGCTTAGCGGATAGGTACCTGGTCGCTTGATCTTGCCTATGATATAGAACTTTTTGCTGTTGGACTCAACGAGGATTACCGCAACCTCTGGGTTTTTAGTATATGTTTTTAGCTTATTTGTCAATAGGCTTTGGAGACCCTTTGTGCTGATGCCGGCGGCCTGTATATCCCCGATAAGGGGCAGTGTTATCTTTCCGTCAGGTCTGACAAGAACCTGCCGTGAAAAGTTCGGCTCCTCCCATACCTGTATTTCAAGTACATCCATGGTTCCTATGATGTAGGGAAATTCAAATACCGGCTTCTCTTTTAGTTTTTCTCCGGCATTCTCTGTTGTATCCGCGGCAATGGATAGGCTAAAAAATGCCCAAAGCATCAGGGAAAGAAGTGTCATGGTGAAGGTCTTGTTTCTTCTATTTTTCATATGTTTAATCCTCCGTAATGTATGTGCTAAGAGAGTCATGAAAATTTCTTCATTCAGGCTCTTACCATGAATGTCTTAACGATTTTTCGCCTTGTTACCTTTTGATATATACTATTTTAATCCAAGCTTTTCCATCTTGTAAAAAAGCGCCTTGTAACTTATTTTCAGGGCTTTGGCTGTCTTTACCTTATTTCCCCCTGTTTGTTCAAGCACATGGGAAATCAGCTTTCTTTCTATGTATTCTGAAGCCTGGGACTTGAGCACCTTTAAGGGTGTAATTTCCTCTTTTGAATTCACCATACGATTCAAGCCTTCCCCTTCCTGCAGGCCATCGCCATCCTTCTTATGAGATGCGAAGGTCATCTCTGATTTAATCTCTTCCCAGTCTCCAAATACCATCAGTTTTTGAATTACATTGGATAACTCGCGTACATTGCCGGGCCAGTTGTAATCTAAAAAAAACTCCATGATGGTCTTGTTAATCACAACCTCATGCTTTATATCCAGTTCCTTCTTATATTTATCCACAAAGTAATCAACAAGGAGTGGTATGTCCTCTCTTCTATCCCTCAAAGGGGGCACCGTGATCTTTATAACATTAAGGCGGTAGTAGAGATCCTCCCTGAATCTCCCCTCCCGTAAATCAAGCTCCAGGTCGTGATTGGTTGCTGTGATAACCCAGTTATCAACGTGTACTTCCTGACCCCCCAGCCTTGAGAACTCGCCACTCTGTAATACCTGCAAAAGTTTTGCCTGCAGGTTCAGGGGCATGTCTCCGATCTCATCCAGAAATATCACACCCCCTGATGCAAGGTCAAATTTACCTGGTTTAAATCGTGTTGCGCCTGTGAAGGAGCCCTTTTCATAGCCAAAGAGCTCGCTTTCCAGTAATTCCGTGGGCAGGGCCGCGCAATTAACCTTCACAAATGTTTTATTTCTTCGTTCGGATGAACTGTGCAGGGCCCTGGCGACAATATCCTTGCCAACGCCGGTCTCTCCGAATATAATAACACTCAGGGCGCTGTCCGCTACTATCCTTATGAGCTCCTTTATCTCCCTGATCCTTGAACTGTTCCCTATAAGTTCTGTATTCATGACGAGGCCTGATCGTTGTTGGATTCTGAGTAATCTTTTACATACTAAACAAATATGTAAATTATTACCACTTTTTTATAAGATAGGCAATATAAAATTAGGGTAAATAACTGAATACATCACATTTTTTTCTTAAAACTATTTAATCATAATTGCAAGTTATTTATGAATTTTAGCTTAATTTTTTTAATTTTTGCTATAATTAAGCATAATAATGTCTTACGTTATGTACATTAATCTGAATTGCTTAGCCATTAGCTCATAACTGATAGCTGATAGGTTCAGCATTAAAAATTAAACACAAAGCATTTTTGATCAGCGAGGGGATTAATTTAAACCCGGTTGGTGATAAAATCTGGGAAAGAAATTAAACCCGCGTAGAGCCTCGACTGCGGGATCTCCGTTTCGCTACGAGAGGCGAGACGTTGCAGGGTCGAAAAAAATTTATAAGCGCGAATGAAGTAAACTTTCAAAGCTCTGAACTTATCGTTCATAAGGAGATTACCAATGGCTTATGACACAGCTCTGCGTGGTTATACCTCTAAAAGGATCGAAGAGATAGGCTCTGCGGACATCCTCGTAGGAATCCCTTGCTACAACAATGAGAAAACTATCTCGCATGTCATTCAAA